>NZ_DGWR01000001.1:0-71884 GCF_002395285.1 Mitsuokella sp. UBA4253
TTCCAAGAGTCTTTCAAGGATTCACGGTAAAGGCCATCTTCTCTAGTCAGCCCGATGCTGTGTTCAAGCAGGCACGCATCATCCCGCATGGCGGGGAAATCGATCTGGAACTCGTCTATGAGATTCCAGAGGTCGAGGAGAAAGCGGACAATGGAAGATACGCTGCCATCGACATTGGCGTCAACAATCTCGCGGCACTGGCCTGGAACACAGGCGAGCGACCTGTCCTGCTCAAGGGGACGCCGCTCAAGTCGGTCAACCAGTACTACAACAAGCAGATGGCCAAGCGCAGAAGCATCTGTGAGCGGATGAATGGACGCCATTCATCTAAGCGAATCGCGCGGCTCACAGTGAAGCGGGACCGCAAGGTCGAGGATTACCTGCACAAAGCGAGTCGCAAGGTCATTGACTTGTGCGCGGGGCAGGACGTGTCGGTACTGGTCATCGGCAAGAACAAGGGCTGGAAACAGGAAGCGAACCTCGGCCACAAGCTCAACCAGAGCTTTGTGCAGCTGCCTTTCGCCCGCTTCATCCAGATGCTCCAGTACAAGGCCGAGTCAATCGGCATGAAGGTTGTGCTGACTGAGGAGAGCTATACGAGTGGCACTTCCTTCTTGGATGACGAGGCACCGGTCAAAGCCTGCTATGACAAATCGCGCCGTGTTCATCGCGGCCTGTTCAGGACAAGTGATGGCCGGAAAATCAATGCCGATGTCAATGGTGCCTACCAGATCATGCGAAAAGTATTCCCGAATGTGAACGCAGACGGGATAGAGGGTGTAGCGTTACGCCCAGCTGTAGTAACTCTTTCGATGAGCGCTCGCCGCGGCTCCGACTGTGCCTGATGCGAGAAAGAGTGAACAGCGAAATTTATTAAAAATACGAATATCATTATTTGGTGTTTATAATAAATATAACGTAATGGATGGAGAGACAACAGCAAGGGGGAATGAACTTGAAGCCGGCAGCATTTATCTTTGACATGGATGGCGTCATCATCGACAGCGAGCCCATTCATTCGCGTGTGAAGATGGATACATTCCATCACTTCGGCCTGCCGTTTGAGGAGGCGGACCTCATCCACTACATGGGCAGGACGAGCAATGAGATTTTTGGCGAGGTCATCGCGAAGGAAGGCCGCCATGATCTTCAGGTAGAGGATCTCGTGCGCTACAAGCACGAACACTATCTCGAGGTGCTGCAGAGCGGCACGATCGAGCCGATTGAAGGCGCTGTAGAGCTTATCCGCCATCTCTATGACGAGGGCATCCCTCTGGCATTGGCGACATCATCGTGGGAGCGCGTCATGGATACAGTGCTCGATGCGTTCAAGATACGGCCGTACTTCCAGTCGGTCCTCTCGGGCAGTACACTGCCGAAGAGCAAGCCGGATCCGGCCATCTACCTCCTGAGCGCTGAGCGCCTCGGCGTGGTGCCCAAGGACTGCTTCGTCCTCGAGGACACGGCGGCCGGTGTGCTCGCCGCAAAGCGCGCGGGCATGCACTGCATCGGCTTCCGCAGCCCCCACTCTGGGGAGCAGGACCTCTCCCTGGCCGATACCATCGTCAATCACCTCAGTGAGGTCCCTGTATAAGATTGCAACAAAAAAGCGTCACTTCCATGTGGGAGTGACGCTTTTTGCGTTCCGGACCGAGCGGTCCTGATGCGATGAAGTGCTCAGACAATCGGAAAGGAAAGGATCGTGCCGTACTGGATGTACGAGCTGGCATCCGTCGGGTTGCCGTTCAGGATGGCATCGCGGATGGCCGGGATGTCCTCTTCTTTGGCATGGATGCGCCCGGAAGCGAGCTCCTCTTCAATCTTGGCAAAGAGAGCCTTGCGGGAGACCTTCAGATCGCGGAAAATCTCTTTGTTGTAGAATACATTCATGGATTTCTGGCTCTTCTCCTCATCGCAGTTGAAGAAGATAAAGGCGTTCTTCTCTTTCATCGTGATTCCCCCTCAAAAAGTATAAGATAGCGGCAATCCCCTCGCATAAATGCGGGATTGCATGACAGCATAATTATAGCATACTTGAGGAAATTTGTTTAATTCGAACGAGATAAAAGGAACGAAGTCCCATAAAATGGTTTGGTGCGAACAGGAATTTGACAAAAAGATGCAGAAATAGTAAAGTAGAGTCGTATGAAATTGTCCGAAATCATTATCAATTCGGCGATATCAATTTATTTCGGGAGGTATGCTTCATGGCTACAATCAAAAAGGAATCGTTTGGCAAGCTGAGCGATGGCAGAGAGGTCGAGCTCTACACGCTGTGCAATACAAAGGGGACGGAAGTCAAGGTCACGACGTACGGGGCAAGGCTCGTGGCATGGAGTGCCTTCGGGAAGGATCACGAGCGCACGGATATCGTGCTCGGCTACGCGGACGGCGCATCCTATGAGAAGGATGATACGAGCATGGGCGGCCTCGTCGGCCGCCATGCCAACCGCATTGCCAGCGGCAAGGTGACGATTGACGGCAAGACGTATCAGCTCGACCTCAATACGGGCTCGCACGACCAGAACCACATCCACGGCGGCTTCCAAGGCTTCCATCAGAAACTCTGGACGGCGGAGGAGACGGATCAGGGCGTGAAGTTCACCTATCACGCAGCCGATGGTGAGGGCGGCTACCCCGGCAATATGACGGTACACGTGCTCTACTCGCTGTCGAACGACAATGAGCTCTCGATCCGCTACGAGGCCGTCTCGGATGCCGACACGGTCTGCAATCTCACGAACCACGCTTACTTCAACCTCAACGGCTTCGCTTCGGGCCCGGTGCTCAACCAGAAAATCCAGATCTTTGCCGACAAGTACACCTGGGCCGATGCAGAATCCCTGCCGGACGGCCGCATCCTCGATGTCGCCGGCACGCCGATGGACCTGCGCCAGCCGACGCGCATCGGCGAACACATCGACGATGATTTCGATGAGCTCGTCATGGGCAAGGGCTACGACCACAACTGGGTCATCCGCGACGAGAAGCCGGTCGTCGAGATGAAGACGGGCATGTTCGGCTCCGATCCGAGCTGCCCGATCGACTATGTAGGCGGCGGCCTCAAGAAGGCGGCTTATGCGGAGTCGGACCAGTCGGGCTTCACGCTGACCTGCTACACGACGCAGCCGGGTGTCCAGTTCTACACGGGCAACTTCTTGAACGGTGGCCTGCCGGGCAAGGATGGCGTCGAGTTCCAGCGCCGCACGGGCTTCTGCCTCGAGACGCAGTACTTCCCGAATGCCTTTGCCAATCCGAACTTCCCGCAGCCGATCCTCAAGAAGGGCGATACGTGGAAGGCACAGACGGTCTACGTTCTCGGCCAGAAGGACTGAGCGTTGAGCAACTCATCCCGGGAAGGGGGAATAGAGATGAATGATCGCTACACGATGATTTTTCCAGATTACACGATCGGCGTCGAGGCGTATGAGAAGATCCGCGAGATCTGCCCGCGCTACGGCAAGAGTGTTGTCGTCATCGGCGGCCGCCGCGGCATCGAGGCGGCTCAGGAGAAGATGGTGCGCGCCGTCGAGGGCGTGGGCCTTGAGTTCACGGGCTTCATCCATGCTGGTGGGCAGAGTTCGCTTGCGAACATCGAGCGCATCAGCGAGGATTCGGCCGTTGAGGAGGCCGATATGATCTTCGCCGTGGGCGGCGGCAAGGCCATCGACACGGCCAAGGCCGTGGCGCACCGCCAGCACAAGCCGTACTTCACGTTCCCGACGGTCGCCGGTAGCTGCGCGGCAGCGGCCAGCATCGCGACGATCTACACAGAGGACGGCAAGTTCCAGAATTACCTGTATTCGAACATCCCACCAATCCACGTATTCCTTTGCAGCCGCATCATGGCACAGGCACCCGTCGAGTACCTGCTGCGCGGCATCGTCGATACGATGGCCAAGTACTACGAGGCGTCGATTGCCTCGCGCGGCCGCAAGCTCCAGCACCGCGACGGCATGGGCATCGCACTCTCGCGCATGTGCGTGGACCCGCTCTACGCGTACGGCGAACAGGCCGTGGCAGATAACCGCCGCCATGTCGTCAGCCCCGCGTTTGAAGAGGTCATCCTTTCCATCGTCATGACGAGTGGCCTCGTCTCGAATTTCGCCGCACCGGAATTCAACGGTCACATCGCGCACCAGCTCTTCGTGGAGCTCTCGGACCTGCCGACTTCGGAGCAGTGCCGCCAGCACGGCGGCCTCGTCGCCTACGGCATCCTGCTCCTGCTGCTCTGTGACGGGCAGGAAGAGGAGTTCCGGCGTTTCTACGCCTTCTGCCAGAGCATCGGACTGCCGACCAGCCGCAAGGCGACAGGTGCGAGCGAGACGGAAATCCAGCGCGTCTTCCGCGCGACCGAGAAGAAGCAGGATGTGCGCATCATGCCTTACAAGGTCACGCAGGACATGCTGCATGAAGCAGCCGAGAAACTCGAGGCGTATCACAGCGAACAGGAATAGGAGATAGCATATGAATATCCACGAATACCAGAGCAAGGCTATCCTGCGCTCGTACGGCGTCAATGTCCCTGAGGGCAAGCCGGCGTTCTCTGTTGAGGAGGCCGTGGAGAATGCGAGAGAGCTCGGCACGGATGTCGTCGTCGTCAAGGCGCAGATCCATGCGGGCGGCCGCGGCAAGGCGGGCGGCGTCAAGGTTGTCCACTCGCTTGAAGCCGTCGAGAAAGCGGCGGAGGAGCTCCTCGGCAAGGTCCTCGTCACGCATCAGACGGGCCCTGCCGGCAAGCGCGTCAACCGCCTGCTCATCGAGGCCGGAGCGGCCATCAAGAGGGAATACTATCTCTCTTTCGTCATCGACCGCCAGACGGCGCGCATCGTCATGATGGGCTCGGAGGAGGGCGGCATGGAGATCGAGAAGGTCGCCGCTGAGATGCCGGACAAGATCCTCAAGGAGTACATCGACCCGGCCGTCGGACTGCTGCCGTTCCAGGCGAGCCGCATGGCCTACGGGATGCACTTCCCGCACGATGCCGTTCGCAAGGTCACGAAGCTCATGATGAACCTCTACCGGGCCTTTGTCGGCAAGGACTGCAGCCTCGCGGAGATCAATCCGCTCGTTGTCACCGAAGATGACGATGTCATGGCACTCGACGCCAAGCTCAACTTCGACGACAGTGCGCTCTTCCGCCATCCGGACATCGAAGAGCTGCGCGATGAGACGGAGGAGGACCCGAAGGAGCGCCGCGCGGCCAAGGCCGGCCTCAATTACGTCAACCTCGGCGGCGACGTCGCCTGCATGGTCAATGGCGCGGGCCTGGCGATGGCCACGGTCGACATCATCAAGTACTATGGCGGCGAGCCGGCGAACTTCCTCGATGTCGGCGGCGACTCGACGCCGGAGAAGATCGCGGAGGCCTTCCGCATCATGCTCGACGGCGGCCAGGCCAAGGGTATCTTCGTCAATATCTTCGGCGGCATCAACAAGTGCGACCTCGTCGCGGAGGGCATTGTCGACGCGGCCAAGATGATCTCTGAGGACGGCCGTTCCCTGCCGGTCCCCGTCGTCGTGCGCCTCGAGGGCACGAATGTGGAGCGCGGCCGCGAGATCCTCCAGGATACGCCGATCGCCAACGTCATCATGGCCCCGACGATGGAGGGCGGCGCCGAAACGATTGTCCGGCTCGTCCGAGAAGCCGACGAGAGAGCATGAGGAGGTCGCAAGATGGGAATCTTAGTTCATAAAGACACAAAGGTCATCGTTCAGGGCATCACGGGCAAGGCAGCGGCGTTCCACACGCAGCAGATGCTCGACTACGGCACGAAGATCGTGGGCGGCGTGACGCCGGGCAAGGGCGGCCAGGTCGCCTGTGGCGTGCCCGTCTTCAATACGGTGCGCGAGGCCGTCGAGGCGACGGGGGCCACGGCCTCTGTCATCTATGTGCCGGCACGCTTTGCGGCGGACTCCATCATGGAGGCCGTCGATGCCGACCTCGAAGTCGTCGTCTGCATCTCAGAGCACATCCCTGTCCAGGACATGATCAAAGTGCGCCGCTACATGGAAGGTCACAGGACGCAGCTCATCGGGCCGAACTGCCCGGGCATCCTGACGGCCGATGAGTGCAAGCTCGGCATCATCCCGGGCTACATCCACCGCAAGGGCCATGTCGGCGTCATTTCCCGCTCGGGCACGCTGACGTATGAGGCAACGTTCCAGCTAACGGCCGCTGGCATCGGCCAGACAACGGCCATCGGCATCGGCGGTGACCCCGTCAAGGGCACGGACTTCATCGATGCGCTGAAGCTCTTCAAGGAAGATCCCGAGACGCTCGCTGTACTCATGATTGGCGAGATTGGCGGCACGGCCGAGGAAGACGCGGCAAAGTGGATCGCACAGAACATGCCGGATAAGCCGGTTGCGGCCTTCATCGCCGGCCGTCAGGCGCCTCCGGGCAAGCGCATGGGTCATGCCGGTGCCATCATCTCAGGCGGCAAGGGCACGGCTGCCGACAAGATCGAGGCACTCCACGCGGTCGGCATCGATGTGGCCGACACGGTCGCCCACATCGGTGAGACGGTCGTCAAGACACTCAAGGAGCACGGCCTGTACGATAAGTGCCATACGTGCTGACTGTATCGGATGAAGAGAGGGGATTTCAGCCCCTCTTTTTTGTTCCACAAGGTTATCCACAGCATCTGGGGAGCAGCAACGATGCATATTGCGCATGGTAACGATTTATCCACAGTATCCACAGGAAAGTCTGTGCACAATGTGGATAAGTCGGGCGGGCGAAATGGTTGCATGTTCGCGGACAGATGGTTACAATAGGAAGTACAGCAACTTACAGATGGAGGTTTTCTCATGAGCGAATTGACACTGGAACAGGCAAGACAGATATTGGCAAAGCACACGACGGAGGCGCATCTCTTCACGCATGCGGCGGCGGTCAGCGCTGCCATGGGCGCGATGGCAGACCACTTCAGCGCCGACAAGGAGCACTGGGAGGCCGTCGGTTATCTCCACGATGTCGACTACGAGAAGTACCCGGATGAGCACTGCCTGCACGTCCGCGAGCTCCTGGAGCCGGAGGGCGTGCCTGAAGAGGACATCCGCGCCATCATCTCGCATGGCTACGGCATCACGACGCAGGAAGTGAAGCCGGAGACGGACATGGAGAAGAGCCTCTTTGCGGTCGATGAGCTTACGGGCATCGTGCAGGCCTACGCGCTCATGCGCCCCGAAGGCCTCGATGGCATGGCGGTCAAGAGCCTTAAGAAGAAATTCAAGGACAAGCGCTTCGCCGCGAAGTGCAGCCGTGACATCATCAAGCAGGGCTTCGAGATGCTCGGCATGGAGGCAGGCGAGGTCATGCAGTGCTGCATCGACGGCATGCAGGCACATAAAGAAGAGCTGGGCTTCTGAAGATACGGTCCTATACAAGAAAAGCTATGGCGGTGCAGATGCACGAGGCCATAGCTTTTCTTGTATCTGGATTCTCTTGATGAAGGGGCTCAGCGGTGCTGGCGCTTGGCGCCGGGGCCGTCGCTCGCGGTCGAGACATTGACTTCGTCGAAGGTCTTCATCTCGTTGAGCATGAAGAGTGAGGCCCTGACAATCTGGAGGCCGCAGGCGGCTGTCAGGCCCGGCAGCTGCGCGCCGATGCCGGTGAGTGGGGGCTCGACGGGCAGCAGGAAACTGCGCAGCTCGGGCACAATCTTCGCGGCGTAGCGCGCGACAATCTGCACGGCCTCGCTGTCGAGCACGATCATGGCGCCGTTGTGGGCGGCAGCGATCATCGCGCCGAGCAGCGAAGAGACGATGCCCTGATAGCGCGGGGGAACATGGCCGAGGAAGTCGTCGCCTCTGAAGCGCAGCGCGCCGCTTTCGGTCAGCAGCGCTTGGCGCAGGGCGCTGCTCATCGCGCCGCAAGGCTCGCCCTCGCCGTCGGTGGCCGAGAGGGCGATGACCTCGTTCATGACGGCATAGCGCTCGCCCTCCTCGCGTCCGAAGTCAAAGGCGGCCGCTGCGCGCTTGCCCGGGGACAGCTGGGCGATGGCGAGACGCGCGCCGATCAGGTCTGCCTGCGCGGCCATCGTCTCTTCCATAGCGGGCGGCACAGAGTCCTGCGCTGTGAAGCAGATCATGGCCATGCGGCTCGTCTCGATATCAGGGCGCTCATTGCCCGAGCAGCCGGCCAGCTCTGCGGCAATCTGCTCGAGGCAGCCGAGGCTGTCAACTGGCTTCGTCAGGTTGTCGATGCGCAGCTTGCAGGATTCCATGGCTTCCCTGTCGGGCGTGGGCATCGTCGTGAGGTAGAAGTCAAAGGTCTTGTCGGTCAGCTTCACTTCTTCTTCGCGCATCTCGCAGTGGTCGCTGGCAGGGCTGTCAGTGCCTGACTTCTCTCGGAGAAGCGCCTGCCAGCTGGCGATCATGCCCTCGAGGATGTTGCTCGCGATGGAGGAGCCGATGGCCTCGCCGAGGCGCAGGTCGAGGTGAAGGATGGGTTGGAGCCCGAGCGATTCGAGCATGAAGCGGTGGGACTTCTCGGAGCCGAGGTGTGAGGCCATCGTGTAGGCGATGGAGGCCGGAGCGAGCTTCTGGGCGAGCAGGGCGGCCGCGCCGCAGTTGGCGCCGTCTAATATGACGAGCTTTCGGTGGAGCGCTGCGCCGAGGATGAGGCCGGCCATGCAGCCGAACTCGAAGCCGCCGACCTTGGCGAGGATGTCGATGGCGTCGTCTGGGTCGGGCCGATTGACCTGCAGGGCGCGGCGCACGACCTCGACTTTCTTCTGGAGGCGCGCGTCGGAGATATTCGTGCCGCGGCCCGTGACTTCCTCGGGCGATTCCTGGCAGCAGACAGCGGCGATTGCGGCGCTCGCCGTCGTGTTGGCGATGCCCATCTCGCCGGGCAGGAACCAGTCGAAGCCCTGCTCGGCCAGGGACTTCGCGATGACCAGGCCGACCTTGATGGAGTCAGCGGCCTGCTCACGCGTCATGGCGGGGCCTTTGGCCATGTTTCTCGTGCCGCTGGCGATGCGCGTCAGGAAGAGGCCCGGCAGGTCGCCCGTGTCGGCGGCGATGCCCATGTCGTCGATGAGGAGGTGGGCGCCGGCGTAGGCGGCAAAGGCGTTGGCCGCACCGCCCTGGCGCACTGTGTAGTTGCGAATCATCTCGAGCGTCGTCTCCTGCGGGTAGGCGCTGACGCCCTCCGCCGCGACGCCGTGGTCGGCGCAGCAGATGACGACGGCCTTGCGCGGCGGCTTAGGGTCTATCGTGCCGCTGATGTCGAGCCAGCGCAGGAAGAGGGGCGCGAGCTGGCCGAGGTCCTCTGCCGTAGCTCCCATGCTCGCGAGGTACGCATCGAGGAGCGGGCGCGCCTCGCGCGAGATCGCATGGCCCGGGGCCTCTATCCGGGTCAGGACATCTTCGAGGGAGAGGCCGGCGAGGCGGTCTTGCAACAGATTCATACGCTCGCCTCCTGTGGCACCTGCTTGAGGGAGAGGCCGATGCGGCCGCGCTTCTCGTCGACGCTGATGACCATGACGCGCAGGACCTGGCCGATGGAGACGACTTCGAGCGGGTGCTTGACGCGCCGCTTCGAGAGCTCAGAGATGTGGATGAGGCCGTCGTCGTGCAGGCCGATGTCGACGAAGGCACCGAAGTCCGTGATGTTGCGGACGGTGCCGCGCAGGATGGTGCCCGGCTTGAGGTCGGAGAGCTTGACGATGGCCTGGCGCGTCAGCGGGGCCGGCAGGTCGGCGCGCGGGTCGCGCCCTGGGCTCGCGAGGGCGTCGAGGATGTCGTGGACCGTCGGCAGGCCGGCCTGAAGAGATGCGGCGAGCTCGCGCTCGCGGCGCTCATCTAAGAGGCGGCGCTTGGCTTTCATGATGGTGAGCTTATCGGGATCGTTGAGATCCTTGAGCGCAAAGCCGAGCTTCTGCAGGATTTTCTCGGCAAGCGCGTACGACTCGGGATGGACGGGCGTGTTGTCGAGCGGCGACTTGCCGCCGTGGATGCGCAGGAAGCCTGCGCACTGTGTGAAGGCCGCCGGACCGAGGCGCGGGACTTTCAAGAGCTCGCGCCGGCTCGTGAAGACGCCGTGCTCGTTGCGGTAGGCGATGATGTTCTTGGCTGTTGTTGCATTGATGCCGGCGATGTGGCGCAGCAGGGCGGCAGAGGCCGTGTTGAGGTCGACGCCGACGTGGTTGACGGCCGCCTCGATCGTCGCGTCGAGCGTGCTCGCGAGTTCCTTCTGGTTGACGTCGTGCTGGTACTGGCCGACACCGATGGCCTGCGGGTCGATCTTGACGAGCTCGGCCAGCGGGTCTTGCACGCGGCGCGCGATGGAGACGGCGCCGCGGATGACGACGTCGTACTCGGGCAGTTCTTCCTTGGCGAGCTTGGAGGCCGAGTAGACAGAGGCGCCGGCCTCGTTGGTGATGAGGTAGTGGACATCCCTGAGCTTGTTGTCGCGGATGAGCGCGGCGGCGAACTGCTCCGTCTCGTACGAGGCCGTGCCGTTGCCGATCGAGAGCAGGGTCACGCCGTTCTCCTTGATGGAGCGCAGGACTGTCTCGGCAGCCGCCTTGCGCGCGCGGTCGCTCTGCGTGATCTGCAGGACGCCGTAGTCGAGCACGCGGCCTGTCGGATCGACGACAGCCATCTTGCAGCCGTTGCGGTAGCCGGGATCTAGGCCCATGACCGTGTGCCCGGCGAGCGGCGCCTGCAGCAGCAGTTGGCGCAGGTTGACGCCGAAGAGGTGGATGGCGTGCTTCTCGGCCTTCTCCGTCAGCTCTGCGCGGATCTCGCGTGTCAGGGAAGGAAGCAGCAGGCGCTTGTAGCCGTCCTCAATGGCGAGCTGCAGGTGCTCCGACCAGATGGACTTCGGGCGGTGCAGCTGGCGCTCGATGCGCTGGCAGTTCGCCTCGTGGTCTGTCAGCAGCGTGACCTTGAGGCAGCCGAGCTTTTCGCCGCGGTTGATGGCGAGGATGCGGTGCGGCGGCAGGCGGTGGACAGGCTCCTCGTACGACTCGTACATGTGGAAGATCTGGCAGCTCTCCTCAGGGGCGTCTTTGGCAAGCTCCGTCTGCAGGCTGCCCGTCCGCGCGATGTGCTCGCGCATGGACTGGCGGACCTTTGCCTCCTCCATGACGGTCTCTGCGACGATGTCCCGCGCGCCCTGCAGGGCGTCCTCGGCAGTTTTGACACCCTTGTCTTCCCCGCAGAAGGTGGCCGCAATCGCCTCCGGACTGCCCTGCTGGTCGCTGGCGAGCAGCATGCGGTTCGCCAGTGGCTCGAGGCCGCGTTCGCGGGCAATCTGCGCGCGCGTGCGCTTCTTCTGCTTGTAGGGCAGGTAGAGGTCTTCGAGTTCCTGCAGCTTGCGCGTCTTCTCGATGGACTGGCGCAGCTCGTCTGTCAGCTTGCCCTGCTCCTCAATCTTGGCAAGGACTTCTTCCTGGCGCTTGACGAGGCCGCGCAGGTAGGCGAGGCGCTCTTCGAGCTCGCGCAGCTGCTCGTCCTCGAGCGACCCCGTCGCCTCCTTGCGGTAGCGCGCGATGAACGGCACGGTATTGCCCTCGTCGAGCAGCTTGGCCGCCGCCTCGACCTGGTGCGTCTGTGCCTTGAGCTCAGACGCAATCAGCGGATATATGTCTTTTTCCAGCATGGAAACACCTCTTTCTCTAGGTTCCAGAATCAGTATAATCCAGTATAACACACTTGCTCTGCATCGGCAGGCAGTAGTCTCCCATTGCTACCCTTTCTATCCGTGATAGTGTATAATAAGAATTGGCCTGCTAGCGATTGCAGGCCGTTTACAGGATTTTGATCTAAGATAGGGGAAGAGACATGCAGGTATCGGTACTCGCCAGCGGCAGCAGGGGCAATGCCGTCTATGTGGAAATGGACGGCGTGCGTCTCCTGATCGACGCGGGCATCAGCGCGACGCGCATCAAGAAGGGGCTGGCGGCAGAAGGTGTTGACGCCTCCACGCTCGACGGTGTGCTCATCACGCACGAGCACCGCGATCACATCGCGGGCCTCGTGACGCTCTCGAAGTGGTATGAGCTGCCGATTTTCACGCGGCGCGCGACCATCGAGCACATGAGCTGCCGCAGCGCCATCCCCGCCGAGCGCTTCCACGCCATCGAGGGAGCCTTTCGCATCGGGGATTTGACGATTGCCCCGTTCAACATCCCGCACGATGCGGCGGACCCGGTGGGCTACCGCATCACGGGCTCCTCGCGCTGCACGCTCGCGACGGACCTCGGCTTCGTGACCGCGAGTGTGCAGGAGGCCATCGACGGGGCCGACGTGCTCGTCCTCGAGGCCAATCACGACCCCGAGGTGCTCAAGCACGGCGACTACCCGTGGCCGCTCAAGCGGCGCATCCTGTCGAACCGCGGCCACCTGGCCAACGCCGATGCCGCCTGGGCGCTCGTACGCATGAAGAAGCGCCCTGCGCACGTCTTTCTCGCCCATCTCTCGGAGAAGAACAACACGCCGGAGCTTGCAGAGAACACGGTGGAGGAAATCCTGCACCGCCAGGGCCTCGATATCCCCATCTGCATGACGGCGCAGGACAGGACCGTCCGCCTTCACTGAGGCATCATCATAGATCGCATATTGCACAACATGGTAACGGAGGAATCTCAAAATGAAGAGCATTGTTTCGAAACTTGGCCATCAGAACCATAAACGCATCGCCCTGCTCGTAGCCGCGGCATTTGCCGCTTCGGCCATCTCGTTTGCCGGCAGCTCGGCCGTCTCGAGCGCTGCCGAGCAGTCTGCCGCCCAGACCGCCGCGCAGGCTGCGACGGAGAACATCTCGAGCGCGCGCAACACGCCTGCCGTGCGCGCGGCCAAGATGGTCGGCCCGGCTGTCGTCGGCATCACCAACAAGGCCGTTGCCCGCGACTGGTTCGACAATCCCGTCGAGACGGAGGGCGTCGGCTCGGGCGTCATCTTCAAGAGCGACGGTTACATCGTCACCAACAACCACGTCATCAACGGCGCCAAGGAGCTCATCGTCTCGCTGTCTGACGGCCGCACGATGCGCGGCAAGGTCATCGGCGCCGATGAGGTCACGGACCTTGCCGTTGTCAAGATTGACGCCAAGGACCTGCCGACGGCTGAATTCGCCGACTCCGACCAGATCGTCGTCGGCGAGCCCGCCATCGCCATCGGCAACCCGATGGGCCTCGAGTTCAAGGGCAGCGTGACGAGCGGCGTGGTCAGCGCGCTCAACCGCACGCTTGACAACAGTGACAGCCGCGTCAAGCTGCTGCAGACGGATGCGGCCATCAACCCCGGCAATTCGGGCGGTGCTCTCGTCAACGCCGACGGTGAGGTCATCGGCATCAACAGCGTCAAGCTCGCGGCCAGCGGCGTCGAGGGCATGGGCTTTGCCATCCCAAGCAATACGGTCCAGTCCGTCATCAAGGAGCTCATGGACAAGGGCTACGTCGCGCGCCCGTATCTCGGCGTCTCGGTCTTTGACCCCGAGACGGCAGCCCGCTTCGGCTACTCGCTCGACATCGATAAGGGCGTCTATATCTTCAAGCTCGTGCTCGGCGGCCCGAGTGACAAGGCAGGGCTGCAGCGCGGCGACATCATCCTCAAGGCAGACGGCGAGGAGGTCAACAGCGTCTCGGACCTGCGCGCCAAGGTCAGTGCCCACAAGGTTGGCGACACCATCACGCTGACAATCGACCGCAACGACCATGAGCGCACGGTCGACGTCACGCTCGACGAGATGCCGCAGGATAAGAAGAGATAACATGAAGATAACGATTGTCTGCGCCGGCAAGATCAAGGAGAAGTATTTGAGTGTCGGCATCGCAGAGTTCCTCAAGCGGCTCAAGCCATATGCACAGGTGGAGATCCGCGAGATACACGAGGAGAAGATGCCAGAGGATCCGTCGCCTGCGGAGAAGGAGCAGGTGCTCGCGCGAGAGGGCGAGAAGCTTCTGAAGCTCGTGCCGGGCGGCAGCTACCTCTATGTGCTCGACGTCTACGGCGCGCTCAAGTCCTCCGAGCAGCTCGCCGAGGAAATCAATGCGCTCGGCCTGCGCGGCAGGAGCAGCATCACCTTCCTGATCGGCGGGGCCTTCGGTCTCTCGAAGGAAGTGCGCGCAAAAGCTGACGTGCGCATCAGTTTCTCCCCGATGACCTTCACGCACCAGATGGTGCGCCTGCTGCTCGTCGAGCAGATCTACCGCGCGTTCAAGATCAACCGCGGTGAGAAGTACCACTGGTGAAAGGCGGTGACAGTATGAAAGGCTTTTTGTGGTTCTGGAGCGCCGTGTTCTTCTTGTTCGGCTGCGGCAGCATCGACTATCTGCTCAAGAATCCGGACTACGTTTTCCTGCCGGCCGGCATGACGGCCATCTCTCTCGTCCTCTGCGTCTACTTCGGCTACAAGGCGAAGACGTACAGCGGTCAGGCCATTGACCGCCACCACAAGCTCGAGCTCAAGGAGTATTCAGAGGACGAGGCACAGCTCATCGAGACGAGTTGGCAGAAGGCCGTGGGCGACTACGCGCGCGTCGATGCGGCGCGCAGGACGATACGCGACGGCGAGCTGCGCGAACAGCTCGCCGTGATGCAGCAGGTCGCTGCGAACTTGCTCGACTACCTCGAGAAGCACCCGAAGGCCATTCCGGCTGCCCGCCGCTTCATCGACACGTACCAGGACAGGGCGGCGCGACTCGCCGAGGAGTACCGCGAGCTCGAGAAGACGGGCCTCGATACGGAGCAGGTCGCCGAGACGCGCGAGAACATCAAAGATACGCTCGCTTCCTTCGACGAAGCGTATGAGAAGGAATTCGAGCGCGTCCTCAGCGACAAGCTACTCGACATGGACGCCGAGCTTTCCGTCCTGCGGAAGACGATGGCCGCTGACGGCATCGAGAACCTGCCAAGTCATGAGGAGAAGAAGACGGCGGCATCAGTGCAGGAGAATGAGATGGAGAAGACGACCGTCCTCGCGGATGTGCGCCGCTTCTTCGACAAGCAGGAGCCAGTCGTGCACAAGGGAACGGGCCTCCAGAACCGCGGCGGCCGCAAGCATCCGCGCCGCCGCGCCTTCCGCGCGGCCAGCACGTTCCACGTCACGATGCCGGAAGAACTGCGCGGCAGCGTCCTCAAGGACAAGCTCATCATGAGCGCGCTCGCCATCTTCGGCGGCTGCATCGGCGCCCACAAGTTCTATCAGGGCAAGACGAAGTGGGGTATCCTCTACCTGCTCTTCTGGTGGACGGCCATCCCCGGCATCGTCGGCTTCTTCGAGGGCATGCGCTATCTCTTCATGTCGATGGATGATTTCTATGATATGTACTACCAAGGCAACAGGCGGTGATTTTTATGGCAAAGGATATTGATCTTTCGGATCTCATGACGCGCCATCAGGCAGAGCAGGGCACCACGACGAAGGCCATCGTGCCGGAGAAAGTCGAGCGCGAGGTCGAGGCGGCTGTGGATGCGCTCTCACCGGAGGAACTGGAGAAAGTCGAGCAGATCAAGGACAGCATCGACATGACCGACTCCGAGGCCCTCTTGACGTACGGCGCGCCCGCACAGAAGAAGATCGCGGCGTTCTCCGACAGCGTCCTCGCGCAGGTGCGCACGAAGGACAGCGGCGAGGTCGGCCAATTGCTCGGCAGTCTCGTGACAGAGGTCAAGGAGTACGACGAGAAGAGCCAGGGCGGCTTCCTGCGCAAGGTGCCGATTCTCGGCAGCCTCGTCAATAAGACGGACAACATCAAGCAGGGCTACGAGAAGCTCTCGGTGCAGGTCGAGCGCATCGCCGGCGCGCTCGAGCAGTCGCGCCTCAAGATGATGAAGGATGTCGTGCTCTTCGACCGCCTCTACGACGAGAACTTTGCCTACTTCAAGGAGCTGCAGCTCTACATCCGGGCCGGTGAGGAGAAGCTCGAGGAGATGCGCACGGAGACGCTGCCGAAGCTCCACGCGCAGGCAGCCGCGGCCAACGACCCGATGGCCGTGCAGGTCGTCGCGGACTTCGAGGCGGGCGTCAACCGCTTCGAGAAGAAGCTGCACGACCTCAAGATCAGCAAGACGATCGCCATCCAGACGGCACCGCAGATCCGCCTGATCCAGAACAACGACAAGGCGCTGATCGACCGCGTGCAAACAGCCATCTACTCGACAATCCCGCTCTGGAAGAACCAGCTCGTCATCGCGCTCGGCCTCTCGGCCCAGCAGAAAGTCCTGCGCATGCAGCAGGCCGTCAACAACACGACGAACGAGCTCCTGAAGCGCAATGCAGAGTTGCTCAAGCAGAATTCCATCGAAACGGCGAAGGAAAACGAGCGCAGCATTGTCGATGTCGAGACGGTGCGCGAAGTCAACGAGAAGCTCATCCAGACGATCGAGGACACGGTGCGCATCCAGCAGGAAGGACGCGCCAAGCGCCAGGCTGCCGAGAAAGAGCTCGCCTCCATCGAAGACCGTCTGCGCGAGACACTCTTACGCCACAGCGGCAGGAGTGGTCAGAGTGAAGCTGGTCAGGCGAAGCCGTGAAAAATGTGGTACAATACAGGGATGAGAAAAAACGAGAGGCGGATTGCCATCAGGCGGTGATCCCGGCTAGTTGGAGTGAACGAATGAGATGAAGATGGATAGACGTGTTTGGCTGCAGAAGCACATCCTGGCGATGGTGTACGTGATGGGCATCCTTTTTGGTGTCATGGTGCTGCGTTACGCCTGGCTGCAGCTCGTAGCGGGAGATGAGCTGTCGGAGCGCATGCGCAGCCAGGTCGGGTACGACCTGGCCATACAGTCCCCGCGCGGCACGATCACCGACCGCAATGGCCGCGAGATGGCCGTGAGCCTCATGACGAAGTCGCTGTACATCGACCCGAATCACGTCTCGGATCCCGATGCACTTGCCTCGGACCTCGCGCCGCTCATCAACATGCCCGAGCAGGAGATCCTCGATGATATCTCGGCAGGCGGCGGCTTCGTCTGGGTCAAGCGGCGCATGGAGCACGACGAGTACGAGGCTGTGCGCAAGATGGTCCGCGAGAAGTCGTACACGGACTGCGTCGGCTTCCGCGACGAGGCCAAGCGCTACTACCCCAACGACATCCTCGGGGCCAACGTCCTCGGCTTTGTCGGCACGGACGACAAGGGACTCGACGGCATCGAGCAGGGCCTCGACGGTCTGCTGAAGGGAGAGGTCAAGGAGAAGTACCTGACGACGGACCGCCAGAACAGGCCGATCCTCGACTCGATCTTCTCGAGCCAGCGCCAGTACAAGGGCGAGTACTGCAAGAACGTCGAGCTCACGCTCGATGCCGGCATCCAGTTCATCGTCGAGCAGGAGCTTGACCGCGCGATGGCTGAGAACAATCCGCAGGCCATCACCTGCGTCGTCATGAACCCGAAGACGGGCGAGGTCCTCGCGATGGCCTCGCGTCCGTCGTACAACCCGAACAGCTTCTACGACTACTCGCCAGAGGTCTGGAAGAACCGCGCCGTCTCCTTCATCTACGAGCCGGGTTCGACCTTCAAGTCGGTCGTCGCCGCGGCCGCCCTGCAGGAGAAAGTCGTCTCGCCGAACCAGGTCTTCGTCGACCCGGGCTACGTCATGGTTTCGGGCCGCCGCATCCAGAACTGGAGCGGCACGAGCTTCGGCACCGTCACCTTCACCGACGTCGTCAAGCAGTCGCTCAACACGGGCTTTGCCCAGGTCGGCCTGCGCCTCGGCGCACAGAAGCTCACGGATTACGCAAAGCTCTTTGGCTTTGGCTCGCCGACGGGCATCGAGCTGCCGGGCGAGGAGGGCGGCCTGCTCTTCAACCCGGATGACATGCGCGACTCGGACGTCGCGACGATGGCCATCGGCCAGAGTATCGCTGTGACGCCGCTGCAGCTCGTGACGGCCATGTCGGCCATCGCCAACGACGGCGTGCTCTTAAAGCCGCACATCGTCAAGACCATCACGAATGTCGACGGCTCCATCTACGAGGAGAAGGGCACGACAGAGGTGCGCCGCACGATTGAGTCGGCCACCGACAAGACGCTCGTCGGACTGCTCGAGCAGGTCGTCGCGAGCGGCGGCGGCAAGAAGGCAGCCGTCAAGGGCTACCGCATCGCCGGCAAGACGGGCACGGCCCAGAAGATACGCCCCGACGGCTCCGGCTACATGGAAGGCCACTACATCGCCTCGTTCTGCGGCTTCGCTCCCGTCGAGGACCCGCAGCTCACCGTGCTCGTCATGATCGACGACCCCGGCACGGGCAATTACTACGGCGGCCAGATCGCCGCGCCGGTGGCCAGCCGCATCTTCACGCAGCTCTTCCGCTACCTGCACATCGAGCCGTCGAGCGACCCGTTCGCCGGCATGGAGTCGAAGGCGAAGCCCTCGGCTAAGACGCAGAAGTCGTATTCCGGCACCGTGCCCGACGGCAAGGTCGTCGTGCCCGACTTCTCCGGCAAGAGCATGCGCGAAGCCGCCCAGCTCGCCGCCGACCGCGGTCTGAACTGCGACCCCGACGGCTCCGGCTACGCCGTCAGCCAGAGCATCGCTCCGAATACACTGGTCGACAAGGGGACAACCGTGACCGTGCAGTTCAAGTCACAATGACGATGACAGTGTAATATGAGAACATCTTACTGATGAGTGAGGACCACATATCCTGGGATATGTGGTCCTCACTGTTTTATTTGCTGTGCGATTTTATGAGCTGCTTGTACTTGAGTGGAGAAGTCTTTTTATAGCGCTGAAAGAGTTTGATAAAATAGCTTACATCGTTAAACCCGCAAGAGAGCGCGATATCCGTAACGGAATCATTGGTATGCGCAAGCTTGAGGCAGGCCATCTCAACACGATAGCGATTGAGATAATCAATAGGAGAGTGATGTGTGATTTTCTGGAAGAAGCGGCAGAAATAGTTAGGGGATAAATTGGCAGCATTTGCGAGGTCAGCAAGCGTCAACGGTTGCTGATATTTAGAGTCAATAAGATTGAAAGTTTGTTTGAGCTGAGTAATACGCTTACGCTTATGCTCCCGCAGAGCCAGAGGGTCTGCTTGATGATAGAGACCATGCCGTCTGATGAGCCCGAGGAATGAGTAGAGGAGTCCGGTAACGACCAATTCATATCCTGGATATTCTTCTTCCATGCTACGGAAGAGGAATTGCATGATTTTGGGGATATCTGGAGTGGTCGAAGGGATGTATTTGCTGATCAGTGTGATGTGCTTGAGAATGTCATCAATCTGGTCTTGGAACGAATGACTGCCAGTGAGCATTTTTTTCATATCAAAGACAATGCAGTCATAGATAGTATCAGAAGATTCTGGGCGACCCCCATGAACGATGCCATCGCGGATGAAGACGATATCGTCTGCATGAGCATGAATCTGTGTCTCATTCAGGGAAAGAGTCAGTGTTCCTTGTATGACCAAATCAATCTCGTACTCCATGTGCCAGTGATATGGCATGTAGAAACGTGGATGGTGGCAATCGACATGGTGGAATTCGATAGGGAAGTCAAATCGCCCGCGTTGACGAAATTCATTATATCCATCGTGCTGCATAAAATAGGTGGCTCCTTTCTCATAAAGATAATATTGTTATAAAAAAAGCTATTATTGTACTATGTGAGTAAAAATCCGTTTTTATTTTACTATTTTGTAATTTTGGGGGAATAATTTTTTAGAATATAAAAAATACACAAAAGATAATATTATCTTATTATACCATAAGATAAAACAAGAATGAAGTGCTTCCTAATGATATACTTAACGTGTAATCAAGATAAAGAAATCTTCAGATAATGGATTGGGAGGAAGCAGATATGGCAAAGAGCAGATTGATTGGTGATTATCCAGTAATTGGTATCCGTCCGACAATTGATGGGCGTCGTGGCGTACTCAATGTACGTGGCTCATTAGAGGAGCAGACCATGGGTATGGCTCAGGCTGCCAAGAAATTGTTCGAGGAGAACCTTTGCTATACAAACGGTGAGCCGGTGAAGGTTATCATTGCCAATACCACTATTGGCCGTGTGGCGGAAGCAGCGGCTTGCGCAGATCAGTTCAAAAAGGCTGGTGTTGATATCACGCTGACTGTTACACCGTGCTGGTGCTACGGATCGGAAACGATGGATATGGATCCGATGACAATCAAGGGCATTTGGGGCTTTAATGGCACAGAACGTCCAGGTGCCGTCTATCTGGCTTCGGTGCTCGCTAGCCATGCACAAAAGGGGTTGCCTGCATTTGGTATTTACGGACACGACGTTCAGGAAGCTGATGCAACGGAGATCCCCGAGGATGTTAAGGAAAAGCTTCTTCGCTTTGGCCGTGCTGCGGTAGCAGCAGCGACGATGCGAGGTAAATCTTACTTGCAGATTGGCTCCATCACGATGGGCATCGGAGGATCTATCATCAACCCGGAATTTTTTGAGGAATACCTTGGCATGCGTATTGAATCGGTTGATGAGGTTGAAATCATCCGCCGCATGACAGAAGGCATTTATGACCAGAAAGAGTATGAGAAGGCTCTGGCTTGGACGAAAAAGCATTGTAAGGAAGGTTTCGACAAGAACCCAGACTTTGCGCGCAAGACGGATGAGCAGAAGAAAGAAGCTTGGGAATTTGTCGTCAAGATGATGTGCATCATGAAAGATCTCTACAACGGCAATCCAAACCTGCCAAAGGGCTGTGAGGAAGAGGCTGTTGGCCATAATGCAATTGCTGGTGGTTTCCAGGGGCAGCGTCAGTGGACGGATTTCTATCCCAATGGTGATTTTGCTGAAGCACTCATGAACTCGTCGTTTGACTGGGAAGGCGCACGTGAAAGCTATATTCTGGCAACGGAGAACGATACGCTTAATGGTGTGGCGATGCTCTTCAACAAGCTCTTGACAAATCGCGCACAGATTTTTGCTGATGTCCGGACGTATTGGAGCCCTGAAGCTGTTAAGAAGGCAACAGGCTATGAACTCGAAGGCAAGGCTAAAGAAGGCAAGGGATTCCTGCATCTCATCAATTCCGGTGCAGCTTGCCTTGATGCCTGTGGTGAAGTCAAGGACGGCGATGGCAATTCGGTCATCAAGCCGTTCTGGGAAATGACGGAGAGCGATCAGAAGGCATGCTTGGATGCCACTGAGTGGTGTCCCGCAGACAATGGCTATTTCCGTGGTGGTGGCTTCTCGTCTCGTTACCTGACTCGCGGCGAAATGCCCGCCACAATGGTTCGCGTTAATATCGTCAAGGGTGTTGGACCTGTCCTGCAGCTTGTAGAGGGCTATACGGTCAATCTGCCGGATGAAGTATCGGATAAAATCTGGAAACGCACGGATTACACCTGGCCGTGCACGTGGTTCACGCCACGACTCACGGGTAAGGGCGCTTTTAAGTCGGCGTATGATGTCATGAATAATTGGGGTGCTAACCACGGTGCCATCACGTACGGGCATATCGGTGCTGACCTAATCACGCTCTGCTCAATCCTGCGCATCCCCGTTTGCATGCACAATGTGCCGGAGGAGGAAATTTTCCGCCCGGCAGCCTGGAATGCATTTGGCATGGATAAAGAAGGACAGGATTATCGCGCATGCAAGGCATATGGCCCGATGTATAAGTGATGAGCCTCGGATATGAATTGTAAGTTGGAGGAGATAAGATGACCGAAGAAAAACGCGTACTCGCCTTTGACTTCGGTGCTTCCAGTGGCAGGGCGGTTGTCGGTACATTCGATGGCCGCACCATCCACATGGAAGAGGTACACCGTTTTGCCAATGATCCCGTCATGGTTCGCGGCACGATGTATTGGGATGTCTTGCGTTTGTTTCATGAAATCAAGCAAGGCATGACAAAGGCTCACTTATCTGGACCGATTGCAAGTATCGGTATTGATACCTGGGGTGTGGATTTTGGCTTGCTGGATAAACGTGGGAATTTGCTTGAGAATCCCGTTCATTATCGGGACCAGCGTACTGCTGGCATGGTAGAGAAGGCATTTCTCCATATCTCGCGAGAAGAACTCTATGGAATTACCGGCAATCAGATTATGCCAATCAATACCCTGTTCCAGATGCTTTCGCTGAAGGAGCAGCGTCCAGAGATCCTGGAGCGGGCGGAGACATTGCTGTTCATGCCAGATCTCCTGAATTACTTTCTGTCTGGCGTATGCAGAGCAGAATATTCGATTGCCTCGACAAGCCAGATGCTCGATGCCAGGCAAAAATGCTGGTCAAAGCAGCTCCTAGAATCCCTGGCTTTGCCAGATCATATCTTGCCTGAGATCATCCCGACGGGAACACGCATCGGAACGCTTGATACAGCACTTTGCAAGGAACTTGGCCTTGGCCCAGCTGAAGTCATCGCTGTGGCCGGACACGATACGCAGAGTGCCATGGCGGCTGTGCCGACAGAGCAGCAGGAATTTCTGTTTCTTTCTTGTGGCACATGGTCCCTGCTCGGCACAGAACTTGCTGAGCCTGTCATCAATGAAGCATCTGAGCGGGCCAACATCACAAATGAAGGAGGCTATGGCGGCAAGGCATCGTTCCTCAAGAATATCATTGGTTTATGGTTGATCCAGGAATGTCGTCGTCAATGGATGCGAGAAGGACATGAGTATTCTTTCGGGGAACTCGAGCAAATGGCTAGGGTTGCTGAACCCTTTCAATCCTTCATTCATCCCGATGCGCCAGAATTCGTGCCGAGCGGTAATATGCCGGAACAGATTCGTGACTACTGCCGCAGGACAAGTCAGCCTGTACCGGAGTCCATTGGTGCCATTGTCCGCTGCATCGATGAGAGCCTGGCCATGCGTTATCATCAGGCGGCCATGGAACTGGAAAGGTGCTTAGACCGCACGTATTCGTGCTTGCATATGATTGGCGGCGGAATTCAGAGCCGGTTGCTTTGCCAGATGACGGCAGATGCTTGCGGTAAGAAAATCTTGGCTGGCCCCGTCGAGGCTACGGTGCTTGGCAATATTGCCATGCAACTGCTTTCGGCAGGTGATATCAGGAATTTGCGCGATGCACGGCGAATCATCAGGGATTCCGAGTCTATCCAGACGTATCGGCCAAAAGAATCTGAACGTTGGCAGGAAGAATATCAGAGATGGGAGGCAGTCACATCATGTTAAAGGGTATCCCCCATATTTTATCGCCGGAATTACTCAAGGTGCTATGCGAGATGGGCCACAGCGATCGTATTGTCATTGGCGATGGCAATTTCCCTGCGGAATCGGTCGGTAAAAATTGCAAGGTTGTACGCTGTGATGGTCATGGTGTGCCAGAACTCTTAGATGCTATCTTGCAGGTCATGCCACTCGATGCCTATGTCGAAAAACCTGTCAGTCTCATGGAAGTCATGAAAGGTGATCCTGTCAAGACCCCGATATGGGATACGTATAAGGACATCATAGCAAATCATGACCTACGTGGTGCTGAAGCTGTGGGGACAATCGAGAGGTTTGCGTTTTACAAAGAGGCCAGTACGGCATATGCCATTGTGACAACGGGTGAGAGTGCCGTCTATGCAAATGTCATGCTACAAAAGGGTGTCGTACAGGATTGAGGAGGAAATTACGTGAGTTACGAAGATATCAAAGCAGAAATCTGTGATGTTTGCCATAAAATGTGGCAGCTTGGCTGGGTAGCAGCAAATGATGGCAATGTGACAGTCAAGTTGGAGGATGGGACATTTCTTGCTACGCCGACAGGAATCAGCAAGAGCTTCATCACACCGGAAAAGCTCGTGCGGATTGATGCGGAAGGCAAGGTGCTCGAGGCCAAGGAGGGCTATCGTCCATCTTCCGAGATCAAGATGCACATGCGCTGCTACAAGGATCGTGATGATGTCGGCGCCGTGCTGCACGCGCATCCGCCCACGGCTACGGGCTTTGCCGTGGCGCATATTCCACTCGATCGTTACGATATGATTGAGACGGTCGTTTCATTGGGGTCTATCCCGATTACGCCGTATGGTACGCCGTCTACTTATGAGGTACCAGAAGCCATTGCTCCATATATCCAGAATCATGATGCTGTGCTGTTGGAAAATCACGGTGCGCTGACGATGGGGGCTGACCTCATCAGTGCGTATTACAAAATGGAGACAGTCGAGCTCTTTGCGAAGATTAATCTCGTAGCGTACCAGCTCGGGGGACCGAAGGAGATATCGAAAGATAATATCGATAAGCTGATCAAGCTCCGCAGTTATTACGGAGTAACGGGGCGCCATCCTGGATATCGCCATTATGCCAAAGATTGAAGGAGCATAATCAGGACTAGATGGGAATGTGAAATTGAAGAGATAGCGATAGAGCAAATCAAGAAAATGATTGCCTGAATCTCAGGCAGTCATTTCTAAAAGGAGGGCTAATATGAAAGAAGAAGGCTTTGCAACTGCTGTGCAGTCAGACATCCAGGAGGCATCTGCGCCTGTGGTACCAAAGGAATACCGGTTGTACTTCGGCCTGCTTGTCACGTGCTTTGCACTTTGGGGCCTGCTCAATAATATGACGGATAATCTCGTGCCGTCATTTGCGAAGATATTCATGATAAAAGCGGTAGACTCATCCTTAGTACAGGTCGCTTTCTATGGAGCTTATGCTGTGTTAGCTTTGCCAGCAGCCTTTATCATCAAACGGTACTCTTACCGCGTCGGTGTCTTGGTCGGTCTAGGATTTTACATGGTCGGCGCTTTTGGCTATATCCCAGCGGCCATCCTGCAAAGCTATAATCTGTTCCTCGTTTCAATCTTCGTTCTGGCCGGCGGCCTGTCGGTCCTCGAGACAACGTGTAATCCTTTTGTCCTCTCTCTCGGCGATGAATCTACGAGTGTCCGTCGCCTGAATTTTGCTCAGGCATTCAATCCGCTAGGCTCGATGGCGGGGCTGTTCCTGGCAAAGTATGTCATTCTCTCGCATTTGAATCCGGCAACGCTGGAGGACCGCCTGGCCATGACGCCGGATCAGCTCGCCGCTGTGCGCGATGTCGAGCTCTTCTGGGTCTGCGTGCCGTATGTCGGCTTGATTCTCATTGCCTTTATTATTTGGTGCGCTTTCTTCCGCAGCAAGCTGAACGATAAGGACGCTGGCGAAGAGATGACCGTCAAAGAAGCCCTCTCGCGCCTCATCCATCTGCCGCGCTATGCATTCGGTGTCGTGACGCAGTTCTTCTATGTTGGCGTACAGATTGCCGTCTGGACCTGGACCATCAAGTACGCGATGGTAAATCTGCATGTCATTGAAGCTGAGGCCGCGAATTTCTACATTTACTCGATTTTTCTTTTCATCGGCTGCCGCTGGATTTGCACGTGGCTCATGAAGTACATCACCCCCGCTAAGATGATGGCAGTCTTTGCACTGGGTGGCATTCTCTGTTGTTTCGGCACGATCTACCTGCCAATCGATGTCTCGATTTACTGCCTGATTGGCATCTCTGGATGCATGTCGCTGATGTTCCCGACGATTTATGGCATTGCCCTGCGTGGCCTCGGCCCCGGGGTCAAGTTCGGTGCGGCTGGCTTGATTATGGCAATTCTTGGCGGTGCAATCATCACGCCGATGATGGGTGCATTGGTCGATAACAGCACGCTGGCATTCCTCGTCAGTGGCTTTAACGCCGAACAGACGGCTATCCGTTCGGCGTTCTACCTGCCGGCCTTCTGCTTTGCTGTAGTCCTGGTGTACTCACTGGCCTTCCGCAATGTAAAAGACTAAGGCCAATAGGAGCGTAAATCTGCAAATATAAGGCGAGAACCCCATCAAGATAGATATCTTGATGGGGTTCTCGTTTCTTGATATACTGTGTCAGGGGATATCCCTAAGAGCGAACACAGCATGTTGCTGTCATCTACGATGCAATATGCTGGTCATCGGTAGTCGAGTCGTCGTGCTTGGCATAAATCCGGACAGAAAGGGACGTGATGCCTTTGGTATCACGCAACGGATGCCTGCTTCTATGGAAGCGTTCTTCTCGTCGGAGGTCACCGTAGCCACGGCTTGTGGATTGGCGGTGCTTTTGCACTGGTCTTTCTTGCCTTGGTCGTGCTGGCTTCCTTCGGCGTCATTGACGGTAAGTTCCTGCTGGAACTGCTCCGCGCATTCCGAAAATAACCTTCGACGTACATCCAGATGTGAAAAAACCGCCCCGGCAAGGACGGTTTCTTCGGATGTACGGTGGCCATCAGCGTTAGCGGCGCTGTTTGTATGGCCGAAATATTTTTCACCTTACAATATGCCAAGCTGACCATCTTAGTGGTTCGCTCTTTTTATCTGTCTATATTATACAATAGCGATTTACAAACGTCAATTTTCATTTTGGTCCTGTCCTCATGGTCATCTGCACGATGAGGACAGGTCTTTTTAGTGGTAGAGCAGTTCGAGCAGGGCTTTTGTCACGGTGCCGGGCTTGATGGCGTTCATGCAGGCGTTTGATTTGTGGCGGCACTTTGTCTTGCAGCAGGCGGTGCACTCGTGGGGGGAGAGGATGAAGTGGTGACCTTTTGTCAGCGGTCCGTAGATGCCCGGATGGGTCGGGCCCCAGAGGGAGAGGGTCGGCAGTCCGACGGCTTCGGCGATGTAGAGCGGGCCGGTGTCGCCGGTCAGCAGCAGGTCGGACTCGCGGAAGATTGCGGCGAGCTCCAGGAGACTCGTCTGGCCGGCAATCGAGAGGGAGGCGCGGCCTTCCATCTCCTGCTGGGCGCGCTCGATGTAGATTTGGTCGGACGGCGCGCCGGTGAAGACGATCTGGATGTTCTCGGGCAGGTTGGCGAGCGCGCGGCCGAAGAATTCGGGCGGCCAGTTCTTGTCGGGCCATGTCGTGCGCGTGTTGACGAGCAGAAGCGGTTGCTGCGGGTCGTGCAGCGTGACCTTCTTATCCGCGAAGAACGTCTCGGCGAAGCCATCGTAGGTGTCGGGCAGCTTGAGCACGAGGCCGGGCATGAAGTCCTCGGGGCCGATGCCGAGCGGCGCGAGTGCCGTCATGTAGCGGCGGATCTTGTGGCGTTCGGGGATGTCCGGTGCCATCTCGGTCATGAAGAGGAAGTTGCCCTCGTGGCGCTCGTGGATGCCGATGCGGCGCGGCGCGCGGCTCATGCGCGTCAGGATGCCCGAGAGGAAGAGCCCCTGGATGTCAAGCGCGATGTCGAATTCGTACTGGTGCAGCAGCGCCTTGGCCTCCCGGAGTGTCTGACGGATGGTGCGCAGGTCGAGATGCGCTGCCGCCTTGTCGAACGTCCGGCGGTCCCAGACGAGCAGGCGGTCGATGTCGGGGTTGTTCTCGAGCAGGATGCTCGCCGGCGGGCTCACGAGCCAGGTCACATGGCAGTCCGGCACGAGCCGCTTGAGGTTGTGAACGACGGCCGTCGAGTGCAGCACGTCGCCGATGGCGCTGAGGCGCACGACGAGGATGCGCGCGCCGTGCGGAAGTTTTTGTTCGTTCATGATGCTCTCTTTTCTGTTCGCAGTGAGTGAAATATGTTAAGATGAAAGGAATGAAATCTACTTTATCTTAGCATAGTTGAGAAGCAGAAGAAAGGCGGGAATACGGTGATCGATGAGGAGCAGATCCGGGCAGTGGCGACGGATGCCGCCTACAAGCGCGGTGTCCGCTATTTCAGGCGCGGCGCCGTCGGGCATCTGGAGCGGCAGGAGGATGGCAGGAGCTACACGGCCGTCGTCGAGGGAACGGAGGCATATCATGTCCGCATCAGCCTGACGGAGGTGGGCGATGAAGTCGAGTCGTTCCACTGCGACTGCCCGGCCGCGGCGCAGTACCTCGGCGCCTGCAAGCATGTCGTCGCCGTGCTCAAGACCGTCCAGCAGCAATCCATGGCAGGCTGTTCCTCTCAGGGAACGGATGCGGGCGGCCGCCGCCTGCTGCAGGGCTTCCAGTTGGCGGCGCAGCTGCCATCTGCTCCGCTGCAGGAGCCCGTCTACCTCATCCCGCGCCTCTTCGTCGAGAGTGCGCCAGGCAGGGTCGAGAACTGGCTCGAGTTCCGCATCGGCATGAGCCGCCTCTACGTCGTGCGCAATGTCATGGAGCTCTTGCAGTGCGTGATGGCGGGGGAGGACTACTCGCTTGGCCGCAATAATGTGATACACACGGCATCGCTGCGCTGGGCCGACGGCGTCTCCGAGAGGCTCTGGGCCTTCATGCAGCAGGCGTACCGCGACGAGAAGAGTCTGCTGCGCCACCAGCCGGCGCTCTCTTACATGCACGCGCTGCAGAAGAGCACGGTCTTTGAGCACAAGATGATGCACCTGACGCCGAGCCTGCTCGAGGACTTCCTCGCCATCATGGGGGAGACATCCATCGAGCTGCACATCGACGGCAGCGAGGCCATCGCGGCCCATCTGCGCGAGGGAAAGCCTGCCATCCATCTGGAGGTCAGCCGCCTCGCTGACAGGAGCGGCCGCATCACGCTGGAGGACGGAGACCTCACGCCGCTCTCGGAGGACTGCCGCATCCTCTACCAGCACGAGGCCATCTATCGGGTGGCGGATGCGTTCGGCCGCGCGCTGCAGCCGCTCTGGCAGGCGTTTGCGCGCGCGACGAGCGTGCAGCTCTCGCATGGCGACATGACGCCGTTCTTCAGCAGCATCCTGCCGGCCGTCGAGCAGGTCGCGGACGTCGATGTCGACGCGGGCTTCGAGGAGGAATTCCTGCTCGTGCCGCTCACGGCAGAGCTCTACCTCGACTACGAGGGCGAGGGCATCGCCGTGAAACCCGTCTTCGTCTACGACCACATCCGCTTCAATCCCGTCGTGCAGGCGGCGCCGGAGGCCGATGAGGGTCACCTGCTCGTGCGCGACAGCGAGGCGGAACAGGCGGTGCTCGCCGTCTTTGCGCGTTATGGCTTCGTGAAGAAGCGCGACCAGTTCGTCCAGCTCGACGAAGAGAAGAGCTACGACTTCCTCACGCAGGGGCTCGAGGAGCTGCCAGAGCGCGTCGAGATCTTCTACGAGGCGAGCTTCGAGCGCCGGCCCGTGCGCCCCATGCCGAAGGTCACGGCCGGCGTCAGTGTCAACGACATGGACCTCCTGGAGGTCACGTTCAACATGAAGGATGTCGACTATCAAGAACTCGTCGACATCCTCGACTCCTACCGCCAGAAGAAGCGCTATCACCGCATGAAGGACAGGAGCTTCGTGACGCTCGGCGACCAGCAGCTGCGCGCCATCGCCTCGCTCGTGGAGAACGCGGGCCTCAAGAAGAGGGACCTCGCGGGCGGCAAGATAGAGCTGCCGCTCTCGGAGGCCATGTACCTCGACGGACTCGCGCGCGACGACGGGGGATTGCAGTTCACGCGCAGCCGCCGCTTCCGCGAGATCGTGCGCGGCATCCGCCAGCCACAGGAGGCCGACTACGAGGTGCCGACTTCGCTGAAGCCCGTGCTGCGCGACTACCAGGTCACAGGCTTCAACTGGCTCTCAGGCCTTGCGGACCATCATCTCGGCGGCATCCTCGCAGATGACATGGGCCTTGGCAAGACGCTGCAGGTCATCACCTTCCTGCTCGCCAGGAAAGCGCCCGAGGCGCCACCTGCGCTCGTCGTTGCGCCGACTTCGCTGCTCTACAACTGGCTCGAGGAGATTGCCCGCTTTGCGCCCGCGCTTCAGGCGGTGGCCGTGGCGGGATCGAAGGCGGAGCGCCGCGCTCTGCTCGAGCAGGCGGGCGGCGTCGACGTCATCGTGACGACGTACGACACGCTCAAGCGCGACGTCGACCTCTACGCGCAGCGCCGCTTTGCCAGCATCTTCCTCGACGAGGCGCAGCACATCAAGAACCCCGCGACGCAGAGTGCGCGCGCCGTCAAGAAACTGTCGGCCGACACCTGCTTTGCGCTGACGGGCACGCCCATCGAGAACACGCTGACGGAGCTCTGGTCCATCTTTGACTTCCTGATGCCGGGCTACCTCGGCAGCCAGTCGAAGTTCAAGCAGCGCTTCGAGCTTCCCATCGTGCGCGCCGAAGACAAGAAGGCTGCCAAGGCATTGCGGCAGCGCGTCATGCCCTTCATCCTGCGCCGCATGAAGAAGGATGTCTTAAAGGAGCTGCCCGACAAGGTCGAGCGCAAGCTCGTCGGCGAGATGACGCCGCAGCAGGCGAAAGTCTACCGGGCCTACTTCATGAAGAGCCAGCGCGACTTCCTGCGCGAGGTCAGCCTCGCGAGCCCCGGAGAGCAGCGCATCAAGATCCTCGCTATCCTCACGCGCCTGCGCCAGATTGCCTGCGACCCCTCGCTCTTTCTCGAGAGCTACCACGGCGGCTCAGGCAAGCTCGACATGCTCGATGAGCTCATCGCGGAGGCGCACGAGGGCGGCCATCGCCTGCTGATCTTCTCGCAGTTCACGACGATGCTCTCGCGCATCGCCGAGCACCTGCGAAGGAGGGGGCTCGCGCACTTCTACCTCGACGGCGCGACGCCGGTCCTGACGCGCATGAAGCTCGTGCGGGAGTTCAACAGGGGCGCTGTGCCGGTCTTCCTGATCTCACTCAAGGCGGGCGGCACGGGCCTCAACCTCACGGGCGCCGACATGGTCGTCCACTTCGACCCGTGGTGGAACCCCGCCGTCGAGGACCAGGCGACCGACCGCGCCTACCGCCTCGGCCAGCGCAGCAACGTCCAGGTCTTCAAGCTCATCATGAAGGGGACGGTCGAGGAGAAGATCTACGAGCTGCAGGAAAAGAAGAAGTCCCTGATCGACCAGATGATACAGCCCGGCGAGAATTTCCTCGCCAAGCTCACCGAAGAAGAGATCCGCGCGCTTTTCCAGGGATGATCGGCCACTTGATGTGTTTTTTTTGGCGCGCATGTGTGATAGAATAAGAAAGAGCATGTAAGAAAGGTGGAGAATCCATGAACATTACGATTGGCAGTGACCACGGCGCTGTGGCACTCAAGGACGAAGTCAAGATGGTCCTGAAAGAGTACGAAGACATCAAGGTGACGGATGTCGGCACCTTCGGCACGGAGTCCGTCGACTACCCGGATATCGCCGAGAAAGTCTGCGCAGATGTGACGAGCGGCAAGGCCGACCTCGGCATCGTGCTCTGCGGCACGGGCATCGGCATCTCGATCGCGGCCAACAAGGTCAAGGGCATCCGCTGCGCCCTCTGCAACGATGTCTACTCGGCCAAGAAGGCGCGTGAGCACAACAACGCCAACGTCCTCGCGATGGGCGGCCGCGTGCTCGGCTTCGGCCCGGCAGGCGAGATTGTCCGCGCGTTCGTCGAGAGCTCGTTCGAGGGCGGCCGCCATGCGCGCCGTGTCAACAAGATCATGGCAATCGAGCAGCAGTAAGCTCCCAGCCATCTGTCATCCACACAATAGGGCATGCTGCAAGAGCAGCAGAATAGGAGGAAACCCATGAGCCTGATGGACACCCTGAAACAGTCGGACCCGGAAATCGCGAAAGAGATTGACCTGGAGCTCAATCGCCAACGCACGAAGCTCGAGCTCATCGCGTCGGAGAACATCGTCTCCAAAGTCGTGATGGAAGCACAGGGCAGCGTGCTGACGAATAAATACGCCGAAGGCTACCCCGGCAAGCGCTACTACGGTGGCTGCGAGTACGTCGACGTCGTCGAGCAGCTGGCCATCGACCGTGCGAAGAAGCTCTTCGGCGCAGCCTATGCCAACGTCCAGCCGCATTCCGGCGCACAGGCCAACATGGCTGTGTTCTTCTCCCTCTTGACGCCGGGTGACACGGTCATGGGCATGAACCTCACGGACGGCGGTCACCTGACGCACGGCAGCCCGGTCAACATGAGCGGCAAGTACTTCAAGATCGTGCCGTACGGTGTCGACAAGGAGACGGAGCGCATCGACTACGACGCACTCGAGAAGCAGGCTGAAGAGTGCAAGCCGAAGCTGATTGTCGCCGGCGCCTCCGCCTATGCGCGCATCATCGACTTCCCGCGCCTCGCGGAGATCGCCCACAAAGTCGGTGCCTACCTCATGGTCGACATCGCGCACATCGCCGGCCTCGTCGCCGCCGGCCTCCATCCGAGCCCGGTCCCGTACGCCGACGTCGTCACGACGACGACCCACAAGACGCTGCGCGGCCCGCGCGGCGGCATGATCCTCTGCAAGGATGCGGAATTCGGCAAGCAGTTCAACAAGGCCGTCTTCCCCGGCATCCAGGGCGGACCGCTCATGCACGTCATCGCCGCCAAGGCCGTCGCCCTCGGCGAGGCACTGCGCCCCGAGTTCAAGGAGTACGCAGCGCAGACCATCAAGAACGCCAAGGCACTCGCTGAAACGCTGCAGCAGGACGGCTTCCGCATCGTCTCGGGCGGCACGGACAACCACCTGATGCTCGTCGACCTCACGAGCAAGGACATCACGGGCAAAGAGGCGCAGAACGTCCTCGACGAGGTCAACATCACCTCGAACCGCAACACGATCCCGTTCGAGCCGCGCTCCCCGTTCGTCACGAGCGGTATCCGCCTCGGCAGCCCGGCCCTGACGACGCGCGGCTTCAAGGAAGACGACATGCGCGAAGTCGGCAATATCATCGCGCTCGTCTTGAATGACCCGCAGAACGAAGAAAAGAAAGAGGAGGCACGCCGCCGCGTCGCCGCCCTCTGCGCGAAATATCCGCTCTATGAATAAGCACTGTGAATAACATGTGAACCATATCTGACATGGCCCCGCTCTGCGGGGCTCTGTAATGTGTAGAAAGGGGTATCTTTTATGGCTGAACCAATGAATGTCCACGTCATCGACCACCCGCTGATCCAGCACAAGCTCACGATCATGCGCATGAAAGAGACTGGTACGAAGGACTTCCGCGAGCTGCTCGAGGAGATCTCGATGCTCATGGCCTATGAGATCACGCGCGACTTCCCGCTCAAGGATGTCGAGATCGAGACGCCAATCTGCAAGTGCAAGGAGAAGATGCTTGCGGGCAAGAAAGTCGGCGTCGTGCCGATCCTGCGCGCCGGCCTCGGCATGCTCAACGGCGTCGTCAACATGATCCCGGCGGCCCGCGTCGGCCACGTCGGCATGTACCGTGACCCGAAGACGCTGAAGCCAGTCGAGTATTACTGCAAGCTGCCGGGCGATGTCGCCGAGCGCACGCTCATCGTCGTCGATCCGATGCTCGCCACGGGCGGCAGCTCGTCGGCCGCGCTCTCGCTGCTCAAGGAGAAGGGCGCGAAGCACATCATCCTCATGTGCCTCGTCGCAGCGCCGGAGGGCGTCCGCGTCATCAACCACGACCATCCGGATGTGCCGCTCTACGTCGCCGCCATCGACGAGAAGCTCAACGAGAAGGGCTACATCGTACCGGGCCTCGGCGATGCAGGCGACCGCATCTTTGGCACACTGTAATCAACTGTAAGTAAGGGAGAAATTCATTTTGAGTAATTTAGAAGTTGGTATTGTCGGCCTGCCGAATGTCGGCAAGAGCACGCTTTTCAATGCCATCACGAAAGCCGGCGCTGAGGCCGCAAACTTCCCGTTCTGCACGATCGAGCCGAATGTCGGCGTCGTCGCCGTACCGGATCCGCGCCTCAAGGTCCTGCATGAGCTCTACAAGTCGAAGAAGACGACGCCGGCTACCGTGCGCTTCGTCGACATCGCCGGTCTCGTCAAGGGCGCATCCAAGGGCGAGGGCCTCGGCAATAAATTCCTCGAGCACATCCGCCAGGTCGACGCCGTCGCCCATGTCGTGCGCTGCTTTGTCGACCCAAACATCACGCATGTCGAGGGCGGCATCGACCCGCTGCGCGACATCGACATCATCCAGACAGAGCTCTGCCTCGCAGACCTCGAGATCGTCGAGAAGCGCATCATGAAGCTCGCCAAGATCGCGAAGTCCGGCAACAAAGAGGCGAAGGTCGAGGACGAGATCCTGCGCCGCATCAAGGCCGCGCTCGACGAGGGAACGCCGGCGCGCCAGGTCGACCTCTCCGAGGATGACCTCGAGATCATCAAGGAGATGAAACTCCTGACGCTCAAGCCGACGCTCTACGTCACGAACGTCGCCGAGGATGAAGTCGCCACGGCCTACGACGAGAACCCGTACGTCCAGCAGGTCAAGGAATACGCGGCCAAAGAGGGCGCCGAAGTCGTCGCCATCTCGGCAAAAGTCGAGTCGGAAATCGCTGAGCTCGACGAAGAAGAGGCCAAGGCCTTCCTCGAAGACCTCGGCGAGACGGAGAGCGGCCTCGACCGCCTGATCAAGGCAGCCTTCGACCTCCTGGGCCTCCAGACCTTCCTGACGGCCGGCCCGGATGAGTGCCGTGCCTGGACCATCGTCAAGGGCACGACGGCACCGAAAGCCGCCGGCAAGATCCACACGGACTTCGAGCGCGGCTTCATCCGCGCCGAGATCGTCAACTACGACGACCTCATCGCCGCAGGCAGCGTCGCCGCCGCCCGCGAGAAAGGCCAGGTCCGCGTCGAGGGCAAGGACTACGTCATGCAGGATGGCGACGTCGTCAACTTCCGCTTCAACGTGTGATGCTAGGCCGTGGGGGCTGGTTTCGTTCGTCGCGCAGGAGGGGGCCTGCATTTCGGCTTCGTCGCTCCGTTGAATGGTCCCCATGATTTTGTATCGCATCGTTGGCGCTTCGCCGCCTGCCGCGGTGTCCTGACATTGCGGACGGATCTTGCTTGGCGTTTGGGGACCAGCCCTGCGGGCAGTCACTGCACTCCTGCAGGCGAAATGCAGGCCCACTCCCTCTTGACCAGTTCGGTTTACATGGGGGCGCAGTTGGTGCGTTTTACATGGCCCGCTGCTGTGTGGTAGGTGAGGTTCTTGGCCCCTCGTGCTGCGCACATCGGGGTTTACCCGGTATCTGATTCCGCAATACGAGAGAAAAAAGACTGCCGCGTTTGCGACAGTCTTTTTGATAGCCGTGTTCAGTAAAGCTCGGGGCGGCGGTCGGCGTAGACGTTGAGCGTCTCGCGGATATGCTGGCGCAGGCCGGGGCGCAGGCGGGCAGTCAGGATGGCTTCGCCTTCATCCGCTTCGGCGATGGCCTCGCCCCAGGGGTCGAGAATGGCTGAGTGGCCGGCGAGGTGGTTGCCCTGCTCGTCGGTGCCGGCCTCGTTGGCCGCGATGACATAGAGCTGGTTCTCGATGGCGCGGGCGCGCGTGAGGATCTGCCAGTGGCTCAGGCGGCTGGCGGGCCAGGCGGCGGGCAGGAAGAGGACAGAGATGTCCTCGAGTGCGAGCTTGCGGATGAATTCGGGGAAGCGCATGTCATAGCAGACGGCGACGCCGCAGAGCACACCGTCGAGCCGGAAGGTCACGGCATTATCGCCCGCTGCGAAGTCCGCGCTCTCGCCGCTCGGCGAGAACAGGTGCGCCTTGTCGTACGAGGCGACTTCCGTACCCGTGCGGTCGAAGATGTAGCATGTGTTGTAGACCTTGCCTTCGCGCCGGTTGGCCACTGTGCCGCCGACGATGTTCACGCCGTTCTTGCGCGCGAGCTCTGCGAGCACGGCGCGCGACTGCTGGCCGTCGAGGTCCGCGTGCACGGCAATCGGCTGCGGGTAGAAGCCGAGCCGCCAGAGCTCGGGCAGCACGAGCACATCCGGCTCCTCGCGCATGGACGCTTCGACCATGCGGCGCAGCGTCTGGATATTTTCATCGGGCCGGGCGAAAGCGACCGGCATCTGCAGGATCGAGATTTTCATAGGAGGCCTCCAAATACCATGATGGAAAAACAACAATATGCCGTCGGTGACATCGTGCGCATGAAGAAAACGCACCCGTGCGGCTCAAGCGAATGGGAAGTCCTGCGCACCGGCATGGACTTCCGGCTCAAGTGCCAGGGATGCGGCCATCTCGTCATGATGCCGCGCACGAAATTCGAGAAGATGGTCCGCGCCGTCCGCCCGAAAGAGCAGTGAGGGCGCGCCCTGTTACAATTATAGCATGATGCCTGCTGCCGCGTAATTGACATTGTCCAACTGCATGAAAGAAATGTTGTCAAACGGCATACCAAGAAAGACAGCTTTACAGCGTCAGGCATCTATGTTTCTGCAATAAAAAGACCGTTCCTTCGGGAGCGGTCTTTTTGGTGAACATAAGATACAGAAAATTGACAGGATAGATTTGATTGCCAACATAGAAACATATTAGGGATAATTTGTAATTTGAACAGGATTGTGTTACACTGATAACCAATTGGCACGAGGCCATAAAGAAAAGAACTGAGGAAACATGGACACTCATGAACACTTTCTTTGTGAAATCGGCCAAGAATGACCACTTGATTTGATAAAGGAGTAGTCCATATGAAAAAGACTCTTGTATCTGCATTGACGACAGCTCTCGTTGTCGGCGCTGCCAGCACGACGTTTGCTGCTGCTAACCCGTTCTCCGATGTCCCGGCTGACCACTGGGCTTATGACGCTGTATCCCAGCTCGCAGCTGACGGCGTCATCGAAGGCTACGGCGATACGACGTTCCGCGGCAACCAGAACATCACGCGCTATGAGATGGCTCAGATGATCGCCAAGGCCATGGCCAAGACGGATGTCTCCGCTGCCGACAAGGCCCTGATTGACAAACTCGCTGCTGAGTTCTCCGATGAGCTCAACAACCTCGGGGTCCGCGTCAGCAACCTCGAGCGCAATGCCGACAACGTAAAGTGGAACGGCCAGGCCCGTTACCGTTACTGGAGCCAGCGCTATGAGAACGAGAAGGGCTCGAAAGATAAGAAGAACACGGACCAGATGAACTTCCGCCTCGAGCCGAGCGCTGAAGTCAACCAGAACTGGCATGTAAAGGCCCGTATCGATGCCTTCACGGATCCGAGCAAGGATACGGACGCTACGGTCAAGCTCGTACGCGTATGGGCACAGGGCGACTACAAGAATTTCCAGGTCAAGCTCGGCAAGCTGCCGTTCTACTCCACGGAGACGGCTGGCATGCTGCTCGATAACCAGTTCTCCGGCGCTCAGGTCACGTTCGGCAATCAGCTCAAGCTCACGGCTGAGGCTGGCCGCTGGAACCTCAACAATGCCATCAATCAGTCGGCAATCTACAAGGCGGCTGATAATCTCCTTTATGGTGACGATGCTGCCAGCTACCAGGGCATTGGCCTGAATGGCACGGCAGGTAAACTCTACGGCGGCGCTGCTTATCGTCACTTCCAGAGCGACCTCTTCAAGCATGTCAACGAGGTTGAAAAGAGCTACAAGGGCTACAAAGCAAACACGGATGAGGCTGATATCTGGTCCGTCGGCGCTGGCTACACGTTCGACAAGAACTGGAACCTCAACGGTGGCTATGCCAAGAACGAGAAGGCTGACCGCTTCGGCACGGCCCACAACATCCAGCTCAACTACAAGGGCGCTCAGAAAGCCAATAAGGGTTCCTGGGGTGCTTACACGGCTTATCGCTACATGGGGGGCAATGTCGCCTTTGCTCCGACGTACGAGACGTTCCTCAACTGCGGCGTCAACAACGTCAAGGGCTGGGAAGTCGGCACGGAATACGTTCCGTTCACGAATGTCACGGCTGCCGCTTACTACTTCAACGGCAAGAAGCTGGACAACAACAATGATGCAGAGCTGCTCTTCGGCCGCGTGAACTTCTGGTTCTGATAACGCAGCCTCGGTTGCTCCCATATCTATAGAAAAAGCCTTCCACTGGCAAATGCCAGCGGAGGGCTTTTTTGTACGCGGATTCTCAATGACATTGATAGTTGAGCGAGCAAACTATTCTAAGTGAAGTGTAATGGACTTCTAACGGCTGTGTAATTGTAATTGACTCAGTCAAGTAATATAATGATGGTGTCAAAAGGAAAGGGCGAGGGACGTCAGAGGAAACATGGAGACTCGCGATCCTCCCACTCCCTTTCCCGACAATGGCCGCAAAGGCGGCGCGGGGCACTTGCCTCGACTGACTTGATGCCTTCTATATCGGCGAGGAGCCATAGAAGGAAGATGGGAGGAATTCATCATGAAAAAGACTCTTGTATCTGCACTCACGACGGCGCTCGTAGTTGGCGCTGCATCCACGACATTTGCCGCAACGAACCCGTTCTCCGATGTGCCGGCTGACCACTGGGCATACGACGCTGTATCCCAGCTCGCAGCTGATGGCGTCATCGAAGGCTACGGCGACACGACGTTTCGCGGCAACCAGAACATCACGCGCTATGAGATGGCGCAGATGATCGCGAAGGCCATGGCTAAGACGGATGTCTCCGCATCCGACAAGGCCCTCATTGACAAGCTCGCTGCTGAGTTCGCCGATGAGCTCAATACGCTCGGCGTCCGCGTCAGCAACCTCGAGCGCAATGCCGACAAGGTGAAATGGAACGGCGAGGCCCGCTACACCTACACGAGCAAGCGCACGGAGAATGAGACGGGCTCCAAGGATAAGACGAATGACGATGAGCTGCTGCTGCGCCTCGAGCCGTCGGCTGAGGTCAACCGCAACTGGCATGTCAACGCCCGCCTCGATGCGTCCACGGATCTTGCCAAGGACAGCGGCAACGATGACCACGGCGCTTCGCAGGACACGGATGTGACGCTGCAGCGTCTCTGGGCAGATGGCCAGTACGGCACGACCAACATCAAGGTCGGCAAGCTGCCGATGCAGCTCGACAGCAACCTGCTCTTCGATGATGAGATCTCCGGCGCCGCCATCACGACGGGCAAGGACCTCAAGGTCACGCTGCAGGCAGGCCGCTTCGACCTCAATGGTGATACGAACAACAACGCTGTCAACAAAGCTGCTTCGGAGAAAGACGACACGGCCAATATGCAGAGCGTCGGCCTGCAGTACGGCAAAGACAAGCTCAGCCTCGGCGCCGGCTACCATCATCTGAACAGCGATACGTTCACGAAGATGGGCACGAGCTACAAGTCCACGCAGGATGAAGACAGTGCCGACATCTGGAGCGCAAATCTCCACTATGCCTTTGACAAGAACGTCGCCCTCGGCGGTGCCTATGCCGAGAACACGAAGGCCGACGACTACAAGAAGGCCGGCACGGTCGAGCTCGACTACAAGGGCGCAGAGCCTGCGAACAAGGGCACCTGGGGCGCCTATGCCGCCTACCGCTACCTCGGCCAGAACGTAGCCTTCGATCCGTCGTACGACGGCGCCTGGGCCGGCACGAAGGGCTGGGAAGTCGGTACGGACTACACGCTCTTCAAGAACACTGTCGCAAGCGTCAAGTACTTCAACGGCGAGAACATCGACAACGGCAAGGATGCCGAGAAGCTCTTCGGCCGCGTCGAATTCCACTTCTGATATACGCGAATCCCACTTCTCTCTATATGAATCAAATGAACGAGAGCAGCGTCCCTTCGGGGGCGCTGCTCTTGTTGTGCGTAAACCGCTTGCGCCCACGGATGCTGCTTTTTTGTTATTTTCTAGAGAAGTTTCTACGATAAATTGTTAATTCTTAGAATTTTCTTTAGTAAGCCTATTGCGGAGGGCAGCCGGGTATGATACACTAAGCTTAATCAAAGCGCGTTCAAAAAAGCGACAGATAGAGGAAACATGGATGCTCTGCGTCGCGATTGGATCGGCTTTGAGAAAATCACTTCTTAACCATACAGAAGGAGGAGTTTCTCATGAAGAAGACTCTCGTATCCGCTCTGACGACGGCTCTCGTCGTCGGCGCAGCAAGCACGACGTTTGCAGCAGCAAACCCGTTCTCCGATGTACCGGCTGACCATTGGGCTTACGATGCCGTAACCCAGCTCGCAGCTGACGGCGTCATCGAAGGCTATGGCGACACGACGTTCCGCGGCAACCAGAACATCACGCGCTATGAGATGGCTCAGATGATCGCAAAGGCTATGGCAAAGACGGATGTCTCCGCTGCTGATAAGGCCCTGATCGACAAACTCGCTGCTGAGTTCTCCGATGAGCTCAACAACCTCGGCGTCCGCGTCAGCAACCTCGAGCGCAATGCCGACATGGTCAAGTGGAACGGCATGGCACGTTACACGTACACGCAGGATAAGTACGAGTATCAGGGGCAGAAGGATAAAGAAAAAACGGATAAGCTCCTTCTCCGTCTTGAGCCGTCGGCTGAGGTCAATAGCCATTGGCATGTAAAGGCACGTCTCGAAGCGAAGACAGACCTCAAAACCGATGAGGGTGATAACGGCAATGTTTCGCTGAAACGTGTATGGGCACAGGGCGACTACAATAACTTCCAGGTCAAGCTCGGTAAATTTGGTAGTACGATCAACAACACGCTCGTATTCGATAATCCGTATTCTGGCGCAGCTGTGACGTTCGGCAAGGATCTGAAGGCAACGCTGGAAGCCGGCCGTGTTGGTAGTGGTGAATTGAGTGATACGCTGGGCGACGTTATTGATAAAACTGCCAGCTATCAGGGTGTCGGTCTTGCCTATGACAATGGCAGCAAGCTGACGGGCCGTGCTGGTTATCAGCATTTTGACTGGAACGTTGATGATGTTGACAATGATGATGCTGGCATCTGGTCGGTTGGTGCGAACTACCGTTTTGACAAGAATGTGGCCTTTGATGCATCGTATGCAAAGTCGAACCGCAGCCTGACGGATTATGATTCGACGCTCAAGGAAGATGACGGTCAGGACAAATCGTATGCGTTTGAGCTCGATTACAAAGGCGCTCAGAAACAGAATGCTGGTACGTGGGGCATGTGGGTCGCTTATCGTTACCTCGGTGCTCTGACGTCGGTCAAACCGACTTATGATGGCATCCATGAAGGCTATAAAGGTTGGGAAGTCGGCGCAAACTACACGCCGTTCAAGAATGTTGTCGGCACGCTCCGCTATGGCGACACGAAGAACCTCTATAACAATGATCTGAAGGATAAAATCTTCTTCGGTCGTGTGGAAGTATTCTTCTAATTTAGCTGCATGACTCATCAGCATCCCGATGCCGATGGTCTGTCGATAAGCAGGCCGGTCATCTCCATATGTTGGAGATGGCCGGCCTGTTTTTTGTCGCTCAACGGTGCGTTGCGGGTATCATTTTGCGCCAGAAGGGTCTATAATAGAGCGCGTATTTTATGATTCAACCATTGAGGAGTGATCTAGATGCATGTGTTCAACAAAAAGATGGTGTGCTCGCTGGTAGCAGCGGCTTTGCTCGGCGGGGGATTTTTGCCGCAATCGGTTTTTGCGGCCAAGGCACCTGTGTCAGTACAGACGGCTGGGGATGCGGCGGCGAATCCGCTGCTATCTCGGGAAGACCCGGCGAAATACGCGGGCTTCATCTGGCGCATTGACTCAAAGGACAAGGACAAGCTGCCGCGCAATTTCCGCACGGCGAATTCTGCCTACCGAAAGGATGCCGACCCGAAGAAGGCGGGCGAAGGGTTCGAGGCGAATCCTTCGCGCAAGGGGCTCGCGACGCTCTACGCTTCGGGCAGTGCGGAGTTCTCGGCGAAGGAGTTCGACAAGATGGTGCCGGTGCTCAAAGCGCAGGCGAAGGGGCCCATCTACATCGTGGATCTCCGGCAGGAATCGCATGGACTCATCAACGGCACGGCGGTCAGCTGGTACGGCGAGCGCGACTGGGGCAATCTCGGCAAGAGCAAGAGAGCTGCGCTGCGCGATGAGAAGTCGCGCCTCAAGGTCGTCCGGGGCAAAGATGTCACGATGGCCAAGCTCGGTAAGGCGAAGAAGCCGGTGGACCCGGTGACAGTCAAGGCAGAGTCGGTCATGCAGGAAGAACAGCTCGTCAAGTCGCGCGGCCTGCGCTATTTCCGCATTGCGGCGACAGACCACGTTTGGCCGTCGGCTGAGAATATCGACGCATTCATCCGCTTCGTGCGCAAGCTGCCGAAGGATGCCTGGCTGCACTTCCACTGTCAGGCAGGCGAGGGGCGCACGACGGCCTATATGGCGATGTACGACATGATGAAGAACCCTGACCTGCCGCTCACGACCATTCTCTCGCGCCAGTACCTTCTCGGCGGCAATTACGTCGCCTACCGCGTAGCTGAGCCGCAGGCCGGTGACTGGAAGGCAGCCTACTACAACCAGAAGGCGGATATGGTCGCGAAGTTCTACGGATACGTGCAGGAAAATAAAAAAAATAACTTCTGGAAGCCTTGGCGTGACTGGCTTTGCAGGGCCTCCAGATAATTTTCAGCATCACCTAATTTGACTTTCAGGAAAAACATGTGCTATAATAATCACGTCCGAAGGGAAGTCGAAGGATGAGACTGAGGAAACATGGACACTCATGAGGAATCCTCCGATAGAACTAGGACGTAACGTTTCATTCTATTTTTTGAAGGAGGAGTTCTTTATGAAAAAGACTCTCGTATCTGCTCTGACGACGGCTCTCGTTGTTGGCGCTGCTAGCACGACGTTTGCTGCTGCAAACCCGTTCTCTGATGTACCGGCTGACCATTGGGCTTATGACGCTGTATCCCAGCTCGCAGCTGATGGCGTCATCGAAGGCTATGGCGACACGACGTTCCGTGGCAACCAGAACATCACGCGTTATGAGATGGCTCAGATGATCGCAAAGGCTATGGCCAAGACGGATGTCTCCGCTGCTGATAAGGCCCTGATCGACAAACTCGCTGCTGAGTTCTCCGATGAGCTCAACAACCTCGGCGTCCGCGTAAGCAACCTCGAGCGCAATGCCGACATGGTTAAGTGGAACGGCAAGGCTGAGTACACGTACACGAGCAACCGCAACAAGGACGAGCACACGAAGGCAAATGACGACCAGCTCCTGTTCCGTCTCGAGCCGACGGCTGAAGTCAACAGCAACTGGCATGTAAAGGCTCGTCTCGATGCTACGACGGACCTCGCAACGGATAGCTCTGATGCTCTTGGCAAGCATGGCAATAGCCAGGACACGGATGTTACGCTCAAGCGTATCTGGGCTCAGGGCGACTACAACAAGTTCCAGGTCAAACTCGGCAAGTTCGCTCCGATTGATGATGACAGCATCTTCGATACGAACTTCTCCGGTGCACAGGTTGCTTTTGGCAACAAGGTAACGTTCACGGCTGGTGCTGGCCGTCTCTCCGGTCTTGATGATCTGAAGACTGTACGTAAAGATCTTACGACGGATTCGGCAGCTAACTACCAGTATGCTGGCCTCGGCTATGCAGATGGCAAGTTCGTCGGCGGCGTTGACTACCATCATCTGAATGCTGATTCGTTCGATTATGTTGTTGATCGCAACGCAACGAAGGGCAATGTTGAAGATAATGCCAACATCTGGCTCGCAAAGGCTGCTTATCGCTTCGACAAGACGAATGCCCTGAACGGCTTCTATGCCAACAACACGTCGGCTGATGATTTCGACAAGGCTTGGAGCGCTGAGTACGACTACAAGGGCGCACAGGCTGAGAACAAGGGCACCTGGGGTGCTTGGGCAGCGTATCGCTACCTCGGCGACAACACGGCACTGTTCTCCACGTACGATGCTCTGCTTGCTGGCCAGAAGGGCTGGGAAGTCGGCGCTAACTACGCTCCGTTCAAGAACGTTGTTGCAACGCTGCGCTATGGCAACGGCAAGGATCTCTGGAACGATACCAAGATTGAGAACCTCTTCGGCCGCATCGAGATGTTCTTCTAATCCTTCGATTAGCAGACCTTACTCGCATACAAAAGACCTCCGCTTCGGCGGAGGCCTTTTTTGTTGCCACAGACATACCTTTCCCTTATAATAGTAATGTCGCGCCTGTGAAATGGCAAACCGACCAGAGGGGAGGTGCCGTTTTTCATGACAGATTTGTTGCTATCCTTTTTTGTCAGCGTTCTGGCCGGTATTGTTTCCAACTGGCTTTACGCTAAGATTTCTCGTCGCGACGATGCCTAAACTGTCACCATGATTCACCACTCATGGATGACAAAACAGCCCTTGTCAAGTGGTCACCACACCATGTTGACAAGGGCTGTTTCAGTGCCGTATCCAGACAGATGACGGCGTTGCTTCCTTTTCGACTTCATTATAACACACTGCCGGTAGTCTTGCAAACTACTAACATGCTTGACATTTTTAGGGTGTGTAGTAAACTGAAAAGAGAATCTGACTCGGTACGAGAAAAGGGGATATTTCATGCCAAACCGTGCAGCCTGGGCGGAGATCGATCTTCGCGCTCTGAGACATAATTACGAAGAAATCAAGAAGAACATTCGCGGCGGGGCGAAGCTCTGTGCGGTCGTCAAGGCAGACGCCTACGGTCACGGCGCTCTGGCCGTCGCGCGCGTCGCGGTGGAGGCGGGGGCCTCGTACCTCGCGGTGGCGACGCTCGGCGAGGCCATCGAGTTGCGCGAGGCGGGCTTCACGACGCCGATCCTGCTCCTCGGCCTGGTGCTGCCGGACGAGGCGCGCGACATCGTCGACTACGATGTCTCGCAGGTCGTCTGTGAGCTGCCGCTCGCAGAGGCCATCTCGCGTGAGGCCGTGCGCCAGCACAAGGTGGCAAAGGTCCATCTCAAGGTTGAGACGGGCATGGGTCGCATCGGCATCCGCCCCGAGGAGATCGGCGCCCTGGCCGCGGCGGTCAAGCAGCTGCCGAACATCGAGATCGAGGGCATGTTCTCCCACTTTGCGATGGCGGACAGCAAGGACAAGACGTACACGAAGGGCCAGCTCGTGAAGTTTGAGCAGGCGTTGAAGGCGGTCGAGGCGGCTGGTGTGACGCTCAAGATCCGCCACATCGCGGAGTCGGCGGCCATCCTCGAGATACCGGAGGCGCACTATGACATGGTGCGCGCCGGCGTCATCCAGTACGGCATGTGGCCGTCGGACGAGGTCACGCATCCGATTGACATCCGCCCGGTCATGAAGGTCTGCGCCAAGGTCGTCTTCATGAAGACCCTGCACCCGGGCGAGAGCATCGGCTACGGCCGCCAGTTCATCGCCGCGCGCGAGAGCCGCATCGCGACGCTGCCCATCGGCTATGCCGACGGCTACATCCGCGCCTACGGCAACGGCGGCTACGTCTCGTTCGGCGGCCGCAAGGCGCCGATCGCGGGCCGCGTCTGCATGGACCAGGTCATGGTCGACGTCACGGACCTGCCGGATGTCAAGGAGGGCGACACGGCCGTCCTGTTCGGCGATGAGACGGTCACGGCCGACACGGCGGCCAAGTGGCTCAATACCATCAACTACGAGGTCACCTGCCTGATCTCGCCGCGCGTGCCGCGCGTCTATAAAGGCTGATTGCTGATGGACTGCATGCAAAAAGAGCATCCCACTGCGGGGATGCTCTTTTTATGTCATGTATGCAGCCGATGGCTTACTCGACCTGGCCCTTCCAGTAGGCGAGGTCGGCGTCATTGAGCGGCAGGTCGATCGTCTGGCCGTCCTTGTAGCTGTAACGGAAGCGGACGGTCGTGGCCTTCTTGATGTCGTCGAGCGTGGCGGCCGGCAGGAAGACGGAGATCTCGTTCTCTTTCTGGAAGGAGCCAGCGTCCTTCTGCTTGACGGAGGCGATCAGCGGCCACTCCTTGGAGTCGGTCACGAGCGTGACCTTGGAGTCGGCCTTGGCGCCGTCGTAGCGCGTATCCCAGACGGTGAAGTGAGCGCTCGTCGCTGAGCCGTCAGAGCCGCGCAGGCCCGTGAACTCGATGCGCGCATAGGCCGAGAGACTGTCGGCCGTGCGCGTGTCGTGCGCGTGGAAGTAGAGCAGCGTGCCGAGAAAGGCCGCGACGATGATGAGCAGGATGGCAATTGCTTTTTTCATGAATAAGTCTCCTAATAAAATTTTACTAAGTCGAGTTTATCGTATCATCCTGTTTCAGCGTTGTCAATGCGTCTCATGAAGAGGCAAACGATAAATAAGTTATCGTAAATAACATGAAATTTTGCAAATTAGTGCTGCGCCTGCCGCAAATGGTCACATTTCTGGCTTTTTCGACCATTTCACCCATTGTAAAAGCACGCGAATTATTATATAGTATATCAATAGAAAAGAGGGCGTTCATGGTGCGGCGGCTGCATTTCCCGCTGCTTTTCAGTCAGTTCTGCCATAATCTTTTCAGAAGGTATGATATCATTCTTTTATCGGTTGGAAGGGGATTTCAATAAAATGTTTGGTATGTCAATGGATATCGGCATCGACCTTGGCACAGCCAACGTGCTGGTCTATGTGAAGGGCAAGGGCATCGTGCTGCGCGAGCCGTCCGTCGTCGCGGTGGACAAGGACACGAACCGTGTGCTGGCCATCGGCGAGGAGGCGCGCCGCATGATCGGCCGCACGCCGGGCAACATCGTCGCCATCCGCCCGCTGCGCGAGGGCGTCATCGCGGACTACGACATCACGGAGAGCATGCTGCGCCACTTCATCGAGAAGGTCGTCGGCCGCAGCTTCGTCTTCCGCCCGCGCATCATGATCTGCATCCCGTCGGGCTGCACGATGGTCGAGCAGCGCGCGGTGCAGGAAGCTGCTGAGCAGGCCGGCGCGCGCCACACGCAGCTCATTGAGGAGCCGCTCGCGGCAGCGCTCGGCGCCGGTCTCGACATCGTGGAGCCGTGCGGCTCGATGATCGTCGACATCGGCGGCGGCACGACGGACATCGCGGTCATCAGCCTCGGCGGCATCGTCAACAGCGAGTCGCTGCGCATCGCCGGCGACAAGTTCGACTCGGACATCATCGCCTATGTCAAGCGCGCGTTCAACCTCATGATCGGCGAGCGCACGGCGGAGGACATCAAGTTCAAGGTCGGCGCTGCGTATCCTGAGGCGCGCGATGAGACGCTCGACATCCGCGGCCGCGATCTCCTGACGGGCCTGCCGAAGACGGTGCAGATCACGACGAAGCAGGTGGCAGAGGCCATCGGCGCTTCTGTCTCGCGCATCGTCGAGTGCGTCAAGAAGGTCCTCGAGGAGACGCCGCCGGAGCTCTCGGCGGACATCATGGACCGCGGCATCATCCTGACGGGCGGCGGCGCGCTGCTCTTCGGCCTCGACGAGCTCATCCGCCGCGAGACGGATATCCCGACGGCACTTGCGGATGACCCGCTCTCCTGCGTCGCACTCGGCTGCGGCAAGGCGCTCGACACGTTCTCGAAGTTCGACGGCAAGGCCATGAACCTCAAGATCGGGAAATAAAGGCTGTGCTTTCCTTCCCCGCATCTGCGCATCTGCGCCGTGCGAGGAAGGTTTTTTATATGGGAAGGGGTACTATGATGAACAGGATTCTTCGGCGCGCGGCTGTGTTTGCGGCTGCGGCGCTGTTTCTGGGGCAGAGCTTCGCGATGGCGGCGGGGCTGACCTCGATGCGCTTCCACAGCGGCAGCGAGCACGACCGCGTGGTCTACGAATTCACGGATTTGCCGGCCTACACGACTGCCGTCTCGGCTGACGGCCGCACGCTGACGCTCGACCTCGCCGACACTTCGTACAAGGGCTTTGCGGCCGTGCCGGCCAAGGGCAGCCGCATCGAGTCGATTGCCTACAATAAAAAGGGCAAGCACCTCATCGTCACGATGAAGCTCAAGGCGGGCCTCACGTATCGGGTCCGCACGCTGAAGAACCCGACGCGGATCTTCGTCGATGTCGTGCCGGATACGGCGGTGAGCATGCCTTCGCACAAGACTGCTTCGAGTAAGACGACCACCAGCAAGCCATCTTTGGGCAAGCCTGCTTCGGGCAATGCCTCTGGCATGCCGGGGGCCATCGACGGCGACTACGTGCAGGAGATCGCGCCGGGCCTTACGGAACACACGTATGTATACTGGGACGACTACGGCAAGATCTCGGCCTGGCTCTTAGAGGCGGACCCCGCGCGCTACCGCCTCGTGCCGGCTCTGGCCAAGGGCAGGATCCCGGGGCGTGAGGCGGTCAGCGGCATCGTCGCGAGAGCGGGCGGCGTCGCGGGCATCAATGCCTCGTACTTCGCACCGGCCGGCGACATCCTCGGCGTCACGCAGATGAACGGCCAGACGGTCGGCACGACGTACTACACGCGTTCGGCCTTCGGCCTGCGCAAGGACGGCACGCCCGTCTTCGGCAAGATCTCGTATGACGGCATGGTCACGATGGGCGGCGTCAGCGTCAGCGTGGCCGGTGTCGACTGCGAGCGCGGCGCGGACAGTCTCGTCATCTACAATCGCGCTTATGGCGCTTCGACGGGTACGAATGAGTACGGCCGCGAGTACATCGTGCGCGGCGGTCGCGTCACAGACATCCGCCAGAACGATTCGCCGATTCCCGCGGACGGCGTCGTCCTCTCGGTGCACGGCACGGTGGCTGATGAGCTCGCCGGCGTGCAGGTCGGCGACCCCGTATCCATCGAGGAGAATCTCGGCGGCGGCTGGCAGGGGATGGACTTCATCATCGGCTGCGGCCCGCGCCTCGTCGCGAACGGCCGCGTCAATGTGACGGTCGATGAGGAGGACTTCCCGGCTGACATCCGCATCGGCCGCGCGCCGCGCAGCGCTGTCGGCATCACGAAGGACGGCCGCTATCTCTTGGCTGTCGTCGACGGCCGCCAGTCTCACAGCGTCGGCTTGACGCTGACGGACTGGGCGCGGCTGCTCGTGAAGTTCGGCGCGCAGGATGCGCTGAACCTCGACGGCGGCGGCTCGTCCGACCTCGTCGTGAACGGCGAGGTCCAGAACTCTCCGTCGGACGGCCAGGAGCGCCTCGTCGGCGACGCCCTGGTCCTCGTCGCGAAGTGAGACATTGGCAGCAGCTCACATTTCGCAATCGGGAATGCACAGGGCTGGACGAGTATGCTATAATGGAAACTAACAGTATTTTTCCCATTTTATTTGATTCTTGATTTTGCGTTTACGAGGTGAGTACGTTTGCATAGATTCATGAAGAAGGTCATCGCGACGGGCATCGCTGCGATGTGCTTCGCAACGGCTGCTGTGCCAGCCCATGCGATGGACCCCATTCTGCCGTTCCGGGATGTCAAGGGTGGCATGACGGGCACGGCCTATACCGTAGTGGACAGCTCGGGCGAGATCCGCAGCTTCGATGTGGACATCGTGGGCAATATGGACAATGGCAAGGGGTCGTCCCGCATGATCATGGCACGCGCACGCGGCCCCGTGATTGAGCAAGCGGGAGGCATCCTGCAGGGCATGAGCGGCAGCCCCGTCTACGTCAACGGCCGCCTCGTCGGCGCCGTGGCGGCCGGCATCAAGGAGATGACGCCATACACGTTCTTCATCACGCCGATCGAGGACATGATGAAGCTCTGGACGATGCCGGACACGAAGAACAAGACGCGCCTCAAGACGGTCAACATGCACAAGGTCGTCGAGGAGCGCAAGAAGCAGGCGGCTAAGGAGAAGGAAGAGGAGAACAAAAAGGCCGAGACAAGCGGCAATGCCATCCTCAACCGCATCATGGACGTCATACACGAGGCTGAGGACACGTCCCAGGAGATGAAGGCCAAGCAGGAAGCAGCCGAGAAGGAAACGGCTGAGAAAGAAAAGGCCGAGGCTGAGAAAGCCAAGTCTGCTGCTGTAGAGACGGCGGATCAAGCGGCCGCCAAGGATGCGGCCAAAGCCGAGAAGGCAGCGGATGTACCTGCCGAGGAGGCCGCGACTGCTGAAGATAAGGCAGCAGTTGACGAGGCGGCCAAAGCGTCCACTCCGGTCAAGGACGCCGCGGCCGCGAAAACGGCTGCGGCAGCTGAGGATAAGGCTCAGGCTAAGGATGAGAAAGCCCTGACGAAGCAGCCCAAGGCCGTCATGTACCTCTCGGGCTTCAGCCAGCCGGGCATCGACTTCCTGCAGAAGAATGTGCCGGTCGGTCGTGATGTGACCTTCATGCCGATGGGCGTCCGCACGGAAGGCGAGGGCAATACGCTCTACAACGCGAGCCTCAAGCCGGGCAGTGCCGTCGGCGTCGCCATCGTCTACGGCGATTTCGCCGTCGGCGCGACGGGCACGGTCACGGCTGTGGACGGCAAGAAGATCCTCGGCTTCGGCCATCCGTTCCTGCATCGCGGCAACGTCAACTACTTCATGACGGACGCGACGGTCGTCGGCACGATCAGCGGCCAGAGCAATGGCATGAAGATCGCGAATATCGGCAACATCATTGGCCGCATCAGCCAGGACCGCGAGACGGGCATCGCGGGCACGATCGGCGACTTCCCGACAGTCGTGCCGGTCAAGGTCCGCATCAAGGATACGACGCTCGGCCGCACGGATGATTACGGTGCGCGCATCGCCTATGACGAGGACTTCCTGCCGGAGCTCTCGGGCGGCATCGCCTATGCGGCGATGACGAAGACGTCGGACACGCTGGCCGGCAGCACGGCCAATGTCCACTTCACCATCCGCACGAATGCGGCAGAAGGCGGCAAGTTCGAGCGCAGCAACATGTTCTACAACACGGCCGACGTCGGCCAGATCGCGGTCGGCGAGCTCATGCAGGCCATGAGCATCGTCTGCTCGAATACGGAACAGGAGTCGGACATCGTCGATGTCCAGGTCGATGTGCAGATGGAGAACGGCCGCAAGACGGCGACGCTCCTCTCGGCTGTGCCCGACAAGGCGACGGTCAAGCCGGGCGATCTCGTCAAGTTCACGACGACGATCAAGCCGTACCGCCGCGACAAGGAGACGCTGCTCATCCCGTACCGCGTGCCCGTGACGGCACCTGAGGGGCCGCTGACGCTCGACATCCGCGGCGGCGGTGTCGCGCCGATCGCGCAGCTCAAGCTCCTGCAGCAGACGGGCCTCGACCTCATCGCGCAGGAAGACAAGACGGCGACGACGAAGGACAAGCTCCAGGGCCTCAAGCGCACGGGCCGCAATAACGAGATCATCATCGCGCCTGGCGCACAGGCCCAGGTGATGACGCCAGCGCAGCAGCGCAAGGCCGCACGCGAGGCGGCCAAGGCGGCCCGCGAGGCCGCGCAGCAGCGCAAGTTCTCGTTCTCGCTGAACAAGCCGAAGAACGAGAATGCAGGTGAGACGAAATTCACGACGAACTATATCATCGACAATGTCATCCATAGCACCCTGCAGGTCGAGAGAAAGTGACCGCCCCCTATTGTCAGCAGGTGAATATGATGATACACTGGAAAATGATGCTTTAAGCACAGCGGGCGAAGTGGCTGTGCTGCTATAGGAGGAAAAAGGACTTAAATGGAAAAGTTGGTTATACATGGCGGACGCCGGCTGGAGGGCCGCGTCAAGATCAGCGGGGCGAAGAATGCGGTACTGCCGATTATCGCGGCAACTCTTCTCGGACAGGATTCGCCGAGCCTTCTCGACGAAGTGCCGGCGCTTGAAGATGTGCATACGATCACGGAGGTACTGCAGAAACTCGGCGTCAAGGCAGAGTTCCGCAAGGAGACGCATCAGCTGTTTGTCGACAGCACGGTCATCGGCAGCTGCGAGGCGCCGTACGATCTCGTGCGCAAGATGCGCGCCTCCTTCCTGATCATGGGACCGCTGCTCGCTCGCTGCGGACAGGCCAAGATTTCCCTGCCGGGCGGCTGTGCCATCGGCACGCGTCCCATCGACCTCCACCTCAAGGGCTTCGAGGCTCTCGGCGCAGAGATCCGCGTCGGCCACGGCTTCATCGAGGCAGCTGCTCCGGAAGGCCTCAAGGGCGCGAAGATCTACCTCGACTTCCCGAGCGTCGGCGCGACGGAGAATATCATCATGGCGGCTTCCATGGCCGAGGGGCAGACGGTTCTCGAGAATCCGGCCCAGGAGCCGGAGATCGTGGACCTCGCAAATTACCTCAACGTCATGGGCGCGAAGATCCGCGGCGCCGGCACGAATGTCATCAAGATCGACGGCGTGCCGAAGCTCACGGGCCGCGACTACACGATCATCCCGGACCGCATCGAGGCGGGTACCTACATGGTGGCTGCTGCGATGACGCGCGGCGATGTCTACATCGAGAACGCAATCAGCGAGCACCTCAAGCCGGTCATTGCCAAGCTCAAGGAAGCCGGCGTGACGATCGAGGAGGATGTCAACGGCATCCGCGTGACGTGCGACCGCCGTACGAAGTCGGTCGACATCAAGACGATGCCGTATCCGGGCTTCCCGACGGACATGCAGGCCCAGTTCATGGCGATGATGGCCATCTCGGAGGGCACGGGCGTCGTCACGGAGACGGTCTTCGAGAATCGCTTCATGCACGTTGACGAGCTCAAGCGCATGGGCGCGAAGATCAAGATCGACGGCCGCACCTCGATCGTCGAGGGCGTGGAGAAGCTCTACGGCTGCCAGGTCAAGGCAACGGACCTGCGCGCCGGCGCAGCGATGGTCCTCGCGGGCCTCGTCGCGGAGGGTGAGACGCAGGTCGGCTACATTCACCACATCGACCGCGGCTACGACAATCTCGTCGAGAAGCTCGTCGGCCTCGGCGCGGACATCTGCCGCGTCGACCAGTAATCAAACAAGCAAGAGGCTGTTGACAAACGACAGCCCTTTTCTTTTATCTTGGATTCATAGGAGAGTTATCATGAGCATCATCGAAACGCCGCTGCAGCTGCAGCACCTTGCCCTGAAGAACCGGATCATCCGCTCGGCCGTGCACAGTTTCCTCGCAGGGGAAGACGGCTACATGACGGCGGCCGAATACAACATGTATGAGGTACTGGCGAAGAACGGCATCGGCACGATCATCACGGGCCACTGCTGCGTAGACCCGCTGGGCCGCGCCAATCCGGAACAGGTCAACATCTACGAGGACTGCTTTACGGACCAGTTCCGCAAGGCTGTCGCGATTGCCCATGCGCACGATGTGCGCTTCATCCCGCAGATCAACCACGCTGGCCCGCGTGCCATCGACAACGAGGACCTCGTCGACGTCGTCGCGCGCCCGCTCAAGAAGGGCCGCCATGCGCGCGCGCTGACGGTGGAGGAGATCCACCACATCGAGCAGTGCTTCATTGAAGCGGCAAAGCGCCTGCAGCAATCTGGCTGCGACGGCGTCCAGCTCCATGCGGCCCACTCGTACCTGCTCTCGCGCTTCCTCGACCCGACGTTCAACCAGCGCGAGGACGCATACGGCGGTACCATCGAGAACCGCTTCCGCATGACGGAGGAGATCATCCGCGGCATCCAAGAGGCCTGTGGTGAGGACTTCCCGGTGCTGCTCAAGGTCAATGTCGACACGAAGGCGGAGGATGCCGAGGGCTATCACCGCGACATGGTCTGGCTGCTGCAGCGCGCGAAGGCACTCGGCGTCGAGCTCGTCGAGTTCTCGGGCGTTGACTTCATCAATCAGCCGAAGACGGCGACGCTCTATTACCTGCCGCAGATCAAGCGCCTGCACGAAGAGGTGCCCGACATGCCGCTGAGCCTCGTCGGCGGCGTGCGCTCGCTCGCGGACATGGAGACGGTCATCGAGGCGGGCATCGCGTGCGTCTCGCTCGGCCGCGCTTTGATTGCCGAGCCGGATTTCGTCACGAAGGAGCTTTCTGGCGGCGAGAAGTCCATCTGCCTCTCGTGCAGCCGTTGCTTCGTGCTGCCGCACATGCACCCCGGCATCCGCTGCGTCTGGGTCTGGAAGAAGGAACGCGCAAAAATGAAAACACTCTGAAAATTATTTCTTTCCTTTACAAGTTGACAACTATATAATCGAGTGCTAAGATACAAATTATCCATTAAGTGTCTATCGCAACGATGCGAATGACCTTGTCGACGGCGTGTATTTTGCTTGAAGACAAACGGGTCCCGTTCGCGAACATTGCGAACGGGATTTATTGTATGCTTCATTTGGGTAGGAAAGAGGGATTCATATGACAGGATTAATGCTTGTCGGTATCGCACTCGTCTGGTTCGCGTGTGCGTACTTATTCTATGGGCGCTGGCTCGCGAAGACTTGGGGCATCGACCCGAAGGCTCCGACGCCGGCTGTCCGCAAGAACGATGGCCAGGATTACTCCCCGGCCTCACGCTTCACGGTCTTTGCACATCAGTTCTCGTCCATTACGGGCGCAGGCCCTGTGACCGGCCCAATCATCGCAGCGATGTTCGGCTGGCTGCCGGCCTTCCTCTGGATCCTGATCGGCGGCGCGTTCTTCGGCGCAGTCCAGGATTTCACGGCGCTCTACGCATCGGTCAAGAATGAAGGCAAGTCGATGGGCCTGCTGATTGAGCAGTACGTCGGCCGCACGGGACGCCGCCTGTTCCTGCTGTTCAGCTGGCTCTTCACGCTGCTCGTCATCGCAGCCTTTGCCGATATCATCGCGAAGACGTTCAACGGCTTCGGCGCCAACGGCACGCTCAACACGCCGGGCGCACAGGCCGCTACGATTTCCATGCTCTACATCGTTGTCGCCATGGGCTTCGGCATCTTCATCAGCAAGGTCAAGCCGTCCGGCGTCCTGAAGTTCATCGTTGCCGTCGTGCTCGTCATCGCGATGTTCGCGGTCGGCATGCAGTTCCCGCTTTATTTCGATGTGCCGACTTGGCGCTACATCGTCTTCGGCTACTGCTTCATCGCAGCCGTCCTGCCGATGTGGCTGCTCATGGAGCCGCGCGATTACCTGAGCTCCTTCCTGCTTCTCGGCATGGTCGCCGGCGGCGTCATCGGTGTCATCGCCGCCAACCCGTCGGTCAATATGCCGGCTTTTGTCGGTTTTGAAGTCAGCGGCAAGCCGCTGTTCCCGATCCTCTTCATCACGATCGCCTGCGGCGCGGTCTCCGGTTTCCACAGCCTCGTATCTTCCGGCACGTCTTCGAAGGCCATCGCCAATGAGAAGGATATGCTGCCAGTAGGCTATGGCGCGATGCTCTGCGAGTGCATGCTCGGCGTCGTCGCTCTGGCCATCGCCTGCGCTGCTGCCTCGAACGGTGTCATGGCACAGGGCACGCCGTTCCAGATCTTCGCAGCTGGCATCAGCACGTTCTTCACGAACATCTTCGGCCTGCCGGCCGGCTTCTCTGCCTGCTTCATCACGATGTGCGTATCGGCACTCGGCATGACGACGATTGACTCCGTCGCCCGCATCGGCCGCATGTCCTTCCAGGAGATGATCAAGCCGAGCGATGGCGTCGAGGCAAGCGGTGCGCAGAAGTTCTTCATGGACAAGTACGTCTCCACGATCCTCACGCTCATCTTCGCCTATGGCCTCTGCCTCGCTGGCTACATGAATATCTGGCCGCTGTTCGGCGCAGCCAACCAGCTGCTCTCCGCACTCGTCCTGATCTCGCTCGCCGTCTTCCTCAAGATGACGAACCGCAAGGGCTGGATGCTCTACGTGCCGATGGTCTTCATGTTCATCGTCACGATGACGGCGCTCGTCATGAGCGTTTACGGCGGCATCATGAAGCTCATGGCCGGCAAGTTCCTCATCGGCGTCGACGGCCTGCAGCTCGTGCTCGCCATCGCCCTGATGACGCTCGCGTGCCTCGTCGTCAAGCACTGCGGCAAGGAACTCCTCGACAAAGGTCAGGCTGCTCTTGGCAAATGATCGCGTTCGTTTGAACTGACTGTAATTCGATAACCCTGAGTCATAGAAAGCCCCGGTCCCGGATGATTTTCATCCAGGGCCGGGGCTTTTGCATGTGCGCTTCTTATCTGTTGGCAAGCTTGTAGATGGCGAGGACATCCTTGCGATTGAGCGGGTGGAAGGTGCCGAGCTTCTTCGTGTCGCCGGCCGTGGCGAGGTCGGCGAGGCTGTAGAGCTCGCTGTCGTTGAGCTTGGTGCCGAGGAGTTCCGGCAGGCTCACGGGCATGCCGAGACTCTTGAAGTAGGCGACCATCTTCTCGATGCCCTGGCGGGCGCGCTCTTCCTCTGTGCCCGCGCTTGCCTCGATGCCGAAGATGCGCTCGGCGAACTGCGCAAAGCGGGCCGTGTCATCCTGGTAGACGTACTGGGCCCAGGAGCCCCAGAGCGATGTCAGCGAGGCGCCGTGCGTCGCGTCGAAGCGGGCGCTGAGCTCGTGGCCGAGTTTGTGGACGGAGAAGTCCTTGCCGCGGCCGAGCTCCGTGAAGTTGGAGTGGGAGACGCTGCCGCACCACATGATCTCGCTCATGGCATCGTAGTCCTCGCGGTCCTTGACGGCTGCCTTTGAGGCGTCCATGACGGTCTTGATGAGGTCTTCCGCCACGCGGTCGGTGAAGACGTTGGCCTCCTTGACCTTGGTGAAGTAGCGCTCGAGCGTGTGCATGATGATGTCGGAGACGCCGCAGACGAGCTGCTTCTCGGGGACGGTGAAGGTCAGTTCCGGGTTCATGAAGGCGAGGACCGGGCGATTGAGCGGCGTGTTCAGGCCGACCTTGCGCATCGTGTCCTCGTTCGTCAGAACGGCGGAGTCGCTCGTCTCACTGCCAGCCGCTGCGAGCGTCAGCACAGAGCCGACGGGCGTCGTCTTCTCGAGCTTGGCGCGGCCACTCCAGAAATCCCAGATATCCGTGCCCGGGTTGGCCACGCCGTGCGCGATGGCCTTGGCCGAGTCGATGACGCTGCCGCCGCCGACAGCGAGGATGAAGTTCGCCTTGAAGGCGAGCGCCTCGCGGATGCCCTCGCGCACGAGCGCGACGCGCGGATTCGGCTGGACGCCGCCGAGGACCTGGAAGGCCAGGCCGCCTGACGTCAGCTGGCACTCGATGCGCGAGAGCAGGCCGCTCCTGACGACGCTGCCGCCGCCGTAGACGATGTAGACGCGGCTCGCGCCGTACGCGCGCAGCTTCTCGGCTACGCGGTCCTCAGCATGGCGGCCGAAGATGATCTCGGTCGGCATCTTGAATTCAAAACTCTGCATAAGAAAACCCCCTGTATATGTCTTGCATGGATTGTGCTCATGTGTACCTCTATTATTGGCGACGGGTAGAGGAAAATCCTGCCGCCCGCCGAAAAGAAGGGGAAATGTCTCCTGGCGGCGAACTATCCAATAGAGGATGTGATAGGAGAGGAATTTGTACTCGGTTCTATGCACATTTGTCTTGTATACAACCATAAATTTACAATAAAGCTGGATTTTTAGGCAATTATCTGCTATGATGTAAAAGTATATGGCGAAAGAAACATAGTTACTATGCATTATTCACATATGAAGCTGTGATATCTTCAGGAGGGAATACCATGAAGTCAGAGATCACCATCAAGACGGTGCGCTGCAAGGGCTGCGGCATCTGTGCGGCGTTCTGCCCCAAGTCCGTGCTGGCGGTCAGCGAGCTCGGCAAGATACAGGTCGTCAACAAGGAGGCGTGCATCGGCTGCGGCCAGTGTGAGCTGCGCTGCCCCGATTATGCGATTTTTGTGGATAGAGTCAAGGAGGCAGCACAATGAGCAAAGCGAGATTGATGCAGGGCAATGAGGCCTGCGCAGAAGGTGCAATCGCAGCTGGCGTCAACTTCTTCGCCGGCTATCCGATCACGCCGTCCACGGAAATCGCGGAGACGATGGCGCGCCTGCTGCCGAAACACGGCGGCAAGTTCGTCCAGATGGAAGATGAGATCGCGAGCATGGGCGCCATCCTCGGTGCGTCGCTGGCGGGCAGCAAGGTCATGGATGCGACGAGCGGCCCGGGCTTTTCCCTCAAGCAGGAGCTCATCGGCTACGCGGCCTGCGCGGAGATCCCGTGCGTGCTCGTCGATGTGCAGCGCGTCGGCCCGTCGACGGGCCAGCCGACCTCGCCGTCGCAGGGTGATGTCATGCAGGCGCGCTGGGGCACGCACGGCGACCATCCTATCATCGCGCTCGCGCCGTGGAGCGTGCGCGAGACGTACGATGCGACGGTCATGGCCGTCAATTACGCGGAGCGCTTCCGCACGCCTGTCATCCTGCTCATGGACGAGGTCATCGGCCATCTGCGCGAGAAGGTCGAGCTGCCGGAGCATGTAGAGGTCTATCCGCGCCGCAAGCCGAAGAAGTCGCGTGCGGAGGGCTATGAGCCGTTTGCGCCGGACGAGGATCTCGTGCCGAATGTTGCAGACTTCGGCCAGGGCTACCGCATCCACGTGACGGGCCTCATTCACGATGATACGGGCTTCCCGTCCGGCAGCCCGGAGGTTACGGAGGCGTCCATCCGCTGCCTGCACGAGAAGATCGCGCGCGCCGGCGAGGAGATCATCCACACGGAGTCGTACTTCATGGACGATGCCGAGTATGCCGTCGTCTCGTTCGGCGGCTCGGCGCGCACGGCCTATGAGGCGGTGCGCATGGAGCGCGAGAAAGGCCGCAAGGTCGGCATGCTACGCCTCATGACCATCTGGCCGTTTGCCGACAAGGCCATTGAGGCGCTCTCGGCCAAGGTCAAGGGCATTCTTGTGGCAGAGCTCAACTACGGGCAGATTGTCCACGAAGTGCGCCGCGCTGCGCACAGTGACTGCAAGGTCACGCTCTGCGGCAAGTACGACATGAAATCATTTGAACCGGCGGACATCACATCCGCCATCGAGAATATGATTGCAGGAGGTAATGCGTGATGGAACGGAGTTTTGAACAATATTTCCGCCAGAATCATCTGCCGCATCTCTGGTGTCCCGGCTGTGGCAACGGCATCGCGATGAAGGCCATCGTCCAGGCCGTCGAGAAGAAGGGCTGGTCGCAGGACAACACGGTCATCGTCTCGGGCATCGGCTGCTCGTCGCGCGCCTCGGGCTACATGGACTTTGACACATTGCACACGGCGCACGGCCGCGCCATCCCGTTCGCGACGGGCATCAAGCTCGCCAATCCGGACCTCAACGTCATCGTCATCACGGGCGACGGCGACTGCACGGCCATTGGCGGCAATCACTTCATCCACGGCTGCCGCCGCAATGTGGACCTCACGGTCATCATGTTCAACAACAACATCTACGGCATGACGGGCGGCCAGGCTTCGCCGACGACGCCTGTCGGCGCCAAGGCGACGACGGCTCCGTACGGCTCGGTCGACCGCACCTTCGATGCCTGCAAGCTCGCGGAGGCGGCCGGCGCGACGTATGTCGCGCGCTCGACGGCCTTCCACGTCCAGCACATGACGAACATGATCGCCGATGGCCTTGACAACAAGGGCTTCTCGTTCATTGAGGCGATGGTCCAGTGCCCGACGGCCTTTGGCCGCAAGAACCGCATGGGCAGCCCGGCTGACATGCTCAAGTGGATGCGCGACCACGCTGTCATGAAGGCGGCCTGGGACAAGCTGCCAGAGGAGAAGCGCGAGGACAAGTTCCCGATTGGCTGCCTCTACAGCTCGCAGGCCATCGACTACGATGCTGCATACGATCAGGTCATCGAACGCGCAGGGGGTGCTGACAAATGAGGAAACAGCTTAGATTATCCGGTTCGGGCGGACAGGGCGTCATCACGGCGGCCATCATCCTGGCGGCTGCGGCAGTCGACGAGGGCAAGGAAGCCGTCCAGTCGCAGTCATACGGCCCGGAGGCGCGCGGCGGCGCGTCGAAATCCGAGGTCATCATCGACGATGCGCCCATCTACCATCCGCACGTACTCGTGCCGGACCTCGTGCTGGCCATGACGCAGAAAGCGGCCGACAAGTACTGGAAGGACCTCAATCCCGCGGGGCTCCTGGTCCTCGATGAGCAGCTCGTCCCGAATGTGCCCGACTTCCCGCACGTCGTGCGCATCCCCATCACGAAGCTTGCCATCGAGAAAGTCGGCAAGCCGCTCTTTGCAAACATCGTCGCCCTCGGCGCCCTCGTGCGCCTCACCGGCATCGTCTCCTTCGACGCCATCAAGAAAGCCGTCGCCAACCGCGTCCCGCCGCACACCGTCGAGGCCAACATGAAAGCCCTCGAACTCGGCTGGGAAGCCGCAGCTGCCAAGGCTTGACCTTGATATCGCTTATCATAGAAAAAGGCCAGGACCTCTTTTTGGGTCCTGGCCTTTTTGCTGGTAAAAGTGCAGTCGTTTAGATGAACATATGGCGCATGCAGAGCACGAGGAAGCAGACGACGGCTAGGCCGAAGCTGAAGATCTCGACGCAGCGCACGGGGTAGGCGAAGTGGAGCGGGATGTCGATGACGCGCGGGATGTTGCTGGCGAGCAGGGAGATGGCGATGGAGACGTAGAGCAGGATGTTCGTCAGCGGTGCGACGTGCACTTCGGAAAAGGCGCGCAGCAGCAGGTAGAGGGAAAAGGCGATGAAGAAGTAAGCGATTTTATCTGCGTAGTGAAAGTTCATACGGGACACATCCTTCGGGATACGAGGTTGAGGCAGTGGGTAATATATGGCTGTGAATCGTCCATCACGATTTACGTCATGCGTAAATCACATGTTATTTCTGCGCGGGCGGCGCAAAGTCCTGCTGCTTCTGCAAAATCGCAGAAGATCGTGCGCGCTCAGCAGCCGCGCTGGCCGCGGTAGCGGTGCCAGATGGCAGAGCTCAGGCAGAGCAGCAGGAGGCCGGAGAAGGCGAAGACACAGTGGATGCCGAGGTATGTCGCAATGAGGCCGCCGAGCAGGGGGCCAGCCATGGAGCCTACCTGCTGTGCGGCAAACAGCATGCCGAAGATGCGCCCCTTGTAGGACGGCGGGGTGTTGCTGGCGAGCACGGCGTTGATGGACGGATGGATGCCGCAGAAGAAGAGGCCGCCGACGAACTGCATGACGGCGAACGGCAGGAGGGTGTCGGGGATGCCCTGGATGATCATGGAGAGGCCGGCGCCCGCCATGCCGAGGCACATGGCGCGGAAGAAGCCACGCCGCTGTCCGAAGGTTCCCCAGAATGGCGCGGCCATGGCGCCCGCGATACCGCCGAGCGAGAAGACGAGGCCTGCGACGAAGACGATGTTCGGCATGGGGCCTGCGAGCTTGGCGACGTACGTCGTGAGGACCGGCTGCAGGATCAGGATGACCATCTGCACGAGCGTGCCGCAGAGCAGCATGTTGCGCAGCAGCGGCATGCGCCAGGGCGAGACATCCTCTTCGGGTGCCGCTTCCTGATCAGCTGCCTTCTTGGCAGTGGGCGGCTCCTTGATGATGAAGGTGAAGATCAGGAAGTTCATGAAGAGCGCGGCGGCGGCCAGGAAAAAGGAGTAGCGCATGCCGACAGCCTCGGCAAGGACGCCGCCGAGCAGCGGCCCGACGACGCCGCCTGCCGTCAGAGTGCCCTGCATGACGCCGAGGCAGAAGCCGAGCTTTTTCGGCGGCGCGTAGAGCGTCATGATGGCGAGATCCATCGGCCAGAGGCCTGAGGCGAAGCCCTGGAAGAGGCGCATGAGCGTGAGCTGCCCCGGCGTCTCGACGATGCCGCCGAGGAAGTAACTGATGGAGAGCAGGAAGCTCGCGCGCATGGCCATGATGCGCTTGCCCTTCGTGTCAGCCATGCGCCCCCAGATCGGTGCCATGATGGCGGAGACGAGGAATGAGGCGGAGAAGACGATGCCGGACCAGATGTTGACATCGGCTTCCGAAACGCCGAGTTCCATCGTCAGGTACATCGGCAGGAACGGGATGAGCATGGTGTAACTTGAGGACATGAAGAGGATATTGCACGTGAGAATCGCAAGGACGAGCTTCCAGTTCAAGAAAAGACCTTCTTTCGTTTGTCAGGAAAATAACATCTTTCTATTCTATCATGGAGAAAGAAATAAGCAAAGACATTCTGCTGACTTGCATTTTGGGGCCGATGTGGGGATAATAAGACTAGGTTACTTCCGTATATGAAGGAGGCGCTACTATGTCAGTAAAACTTTTTGTGACAGATCTTGATGGGACGCTGCTGCCGAGCGGCAAGGATGTTCCGCGTGAAAATATAGAAGCCGTGCAGAAGGCCGTGCGCGCCGGCGTCATCGTGACGATCGCGACGGGGCGCATGTACCGGGCAGCTCTGCCTGTGGCGGAGGCGCTCGGCGTCGATGTGCCGATCATCACCTACAACGGCGCGCTCATAAAGTCGGCGCAGGGCAAGGTCTACCACACGAGCTACCTGAAGCCGGAGGTCATCGGGAAGGTCGTGGACTTCTGCCAAGAGCAGGGCTGGTACCTGCAGTCGTACAGCCGCGATGAGCTCTGGGTGCCGGTGCATGATGCCTATGCGCAGGGATATGAGAATGCGCAGAAGGTCACGGCCCATGTCGTCGGCTGGGATGGCCTGCGCGAACACACGCAGGAGGTCTGCAAGCTGCTGACCATTTCAGAGGACGGCCAGGAGACGGAGCGCCGTCTCGCCATCCTCAATGAGCGCTTTGGCGCGGATATCGTTGCGATGCAGTCGAACGCCCGCTACGGTGAGATTGTCAACCCGGGTGTATCGAAGGCCGAAGGGCTGCGCCGCCTGGCTGAGAAGCTCGGCATCGCCATCGAGGATACGATGGCCATCGGCGACTCGTACAACGACCTGCCGATGCTCAAGGCTGCGGGCCACAGCGTGGCGATGGGCAATGCCGTGCCGGAGGTCAAGGCGGTCTGTGACTACGAGACGGGCCGCTGCGAAGAATTCGGCTTCGCTAAGGCCATCTATGATCTGGTACTCGGAGGTGGGACAGATGAGTGAAATGGTAAAAACGGAACAGGCAAAGGAAGAAGGCTTCCGCCTCGTCATCGTGACGGGCATGTCGGGCGGCGGCAAGACGCAGGCGAGCCGCTACCTCGAGGATCTCGGCTACTTCTGCGTGGACAACCTGCCGCCTGTATTCATCCCGAAGTTTGTCGAGCTCTGCAAGCATTCCGGCGGCCATGTCCGCAAGGTCGTGCTCGTCGTCGACACGCGCAGCCGCGAGTTCTTTGACACGTTTGTCCACACGCTCAACGACATGGACAAGGACGATGTGCCCTATGAGATGCTCTTCATGGATGCATCCGACCCGGCCATCATCCGCCGCTACAAGGAGACGCGCCGCCGCCATCCGATGGCGCCGACCTCGCGCATCTCCGAAGGCATCGCGAAGGAGCGCGAGCGCCTGGCACCCGTGCGCGCGAAGGCGACGTACATCATTGACACGTCGGAACTGCGCAAGGTCGACCTGCGCGACAAGATCCACCGGCTGTTCGGCACGTCGGGCGGCGAGCAGATGAGCATCAACGTGCTGTCGTTCGGCTTCAAGTTCGGCATGCCGCTCGATGCGGACATGGTGTTCGACGTGCGCTTCCTGCCGAACCCCTTCTACATCGAATCGATGCGCCACAAGAGCGGCGCTGTGCCGGAGGTCGCGGAGTACATCGCGAAGTGGCCGGTGACAAAGGAGTTCACGCGCCTGCTCGATGAGATGATCGATTTCCTCGTGCCGCAGTACATCAAAGAGGGCAAGAGTCAGTTCGTCATCGCAGTCGGCTGCACGGGCGGCATGCACCGCAGTGTCTACATCGCCAAGCACATCTTCGATCGCCTGACGGCGCAGGGTTACTCGACGCGCCTCGAGCACCGCGACCTTATGAAGAACGATGTGCGTGAGCATGTACGTGAGGAGTGTTGAGCATGCATCTTCTGAAATGGCTCTATCCGGGCATGAAATTCAAGCGATGGCTGCTGCTCTTCTCGGTCGGCGTCATGCTCGTCAGCCTCGGACTCGCCCTGGTCTTCAACTACAAGTACCTCGACTTGATCGAGGAGGCGATTTTCCGCGCGGTCTACCTCTGGAAGGGCAGCTACAACTACATGTTCACGACGCTCGTGGGCATCGCCGTCGTCATCGTGGGCATCGGCCTCATGCTCATCGCGACGCGCTTCGTCATCCGCTCGGTCATCATGGTGCTGCTGCCGGATAATTCCGAGCGCCTCGTCGACATCATCTACGAGAAGCGCCGGCTCGGCAAGGGGCCGAACATCGCCGTCATCGGCGGCGGCCACGGCCTCTCCGTGCTCCTGCGCGGCATCAAGGCGGCGACGTCGAATGTCTCGGCTGTCGTGACGGTCGCCGATGACGGTGGCTCGTCGGGCAGGCTGCGCGAAGACCTCGGCATAATCCCGCCGGGCGACCTGCGCAACTGTCTCGTCGCGCTGGCCGACACGGAGCCGCTGATGGAAAAGCTCTTCCAGTACCGCTTCAAGGGCAAGAGCGAGCTCGCCGGCCATTCTTTCGGCAATCTCTTCATCGCGGCGATGACAGAGGTCACGGGCGATGTCGAGACGGCCCTGCGCGAGTCGTCGAAGGTCCTGGCCGTCAAGGGCGAGGTCCTGCCAGCCTCAAAGGAGCATGTGCGCCTCGACGCCATCATGGACGACGGCTCTGTCGTCGAGGGCGAGTCGCACATCCCGGAGGTCCACAAGCACATCCGCCGCGTCAAGCTCTTCCCGCCGCATGTACAGCCAGTGCAGGCGGCACTCGATGCGCTGATGCATGCCGATGCCATCATCCTCGGCCCGGGCAGCCTCTATACGAGCATCATGCCAAATCTGCTCGTCGACGGCGTGGCGGAGACGCTGCGCAAGAGCAAGGCTGTCAAGATCTACATCTGCAATGTCATGACGCAGCCCGGCGAGACGGACGGCTATACGGCCTCAATGCACGCGAAGGCCATCCTCGACCACGGCGGGCAGGGTGTCATCGACTACATGCTCGTCAACAACGCGCCCATCTCGAAGGAGATGCAGGCGTATTACGCCAAGGAAGGCGCTTATCCGGTCGAAGTCGACGAGGAGGCCATCAACGCGCTCGGCATCGGCTTCCTCAAGGCGGACATCATCAATGAGTCGGATGTCATCCGCCATGATCCGCAGAAGCTCTGCCGCAATGTCATGAAGATGGTCGACGGCCTGCGCCCCGGCAATGGCAGCGACCACTATATGCGAAGCAGGCATAATTGAGAGATATCCGAATTAGTGGAATCAATAGATAGGAGGTATGACCTTGCCGTCGTTTTCAACGGAGGTCAAGAATGAGCTGGCCAGGCTGACGTATGAGGATTCTTGCTGCCGAACGGCAGAGCTCGCAGCGCTCCTGCGCATGGGGGCGACCATCACGTTCGGCATGCACCATACCTTTGGCCTCAATTTCACGACAGAGAATGCGGCCGTGGCCCGCAAGGTCCTGCAGCTCCTCAAGAGCGAGGGCGGCAGCATCCGCACGGAGATCACGGTCAGCCGCAACCGCAGGCTCAAGAAGAACAACAGCTACAGCGTCCGCGTCATGCCGGCGCCGCCTGTCGCGACACTCCTCGAGCATCTCGGCTTCCTTCACGATGCGAGCCTCAACATGGATTCCGACATGGGCATCCTGCGGAAAACGTGCTGCCGCGCAGCCTATCTGCGCGGCGCCTTTTTGGGCGGGGGCAGTGTCAACCGCCCGGAGGCCAGCTATCATCTGGAGCTCGTCACGGGCAGTTACGGCCTCGGCAATCTGCTCTACACGCTGATGAAGCGCATGGATTTTCCCGTCGGCTTCACGGACCGCAAGGACTCCTACATCGTCTACCTCAAGGAGGGCGATGCGATCATCGACTTCCTGGCCATGCTGCATGCCGACAAGGCGGTGGAAGAGTTTGAGATCGCGCGCAACATCAAGGAAGTCCGCTCACAGGTCAACCGCCTCGTCAACTGTGAGACGGCGAATCTGCAGAAGGCCGTGGATGCGGCTGGTCGCCAACTCCACGACATTGAAGTGCTGCAGCGGCGGGAGGGCGGCCTCGCCGCTCTGCCGGAACGATTGCGCGAGACGGCCGAGGCGCGTCTTGAAGAGCCCGGTGCGAGCATAGTGGAGCTCGGAGAGATGCTCGGCGTCAGCAAGTCCGGCGTGAATCACCGCTTGCGCAAGCTCCACGCATTGGCTGCTGCAGCAGAACAGGCAGCGGAAAAAAAGGAAGGGGATTGTACGATTTGAGTCGCTTGAAAAAATGGTTACTGGGTCTCGTGTTCCTGCTCCTGGCTGTCGTCCTCTGGCTGGTGTTCTCGCCGGCACCGGATGGCATCCCGGTCCTCGAGTACCACGAAGTTGCGGAATCTGTCGATGAAGATGCCTATGCCTACAATGTGCCTCCCGAGGACTTCCGGCAGCAGCTCGACTATCTCCAGCAGCAGGGTTACACGACCATCTCGATGCTCGACTTCATGAAGGCGAAGCGCGGCAAGATGGAGCTGCCAGCAAAGCCCATCATCCTGACGTTTGATGACGGCTATGAGGACAATTACACGGAGATGCTGCCCATTCTCGAGGAATACGGCATGAAGGCGACGGTCTACGTCATCACGAATCAGATCGGTCAGCCTGGCTACCTCACGTGGGATCAGCTGCGCGCGATGCAGGTGCGCGGCATCGAGATCGGCAGCCATACGGCCAACCACGATCCGCTGACCTCGATGGACGCAGCAAGGCGGCTCGATGAAGTGCATCTGTCGAAGCTCCTGCTCGAGTGGAACGGCATCCATACGGTCTACGCTTTCTCCTACCCGAACGGCGCGTACGATGAGACCATGCCGGAACTGCTGGAGCAGAATGGCTACCTGACAGCCGTGACGGGAGATGCCGGACTCAATACGTTTGAGACGAATCCGTACCTGATGCAGCGCGTCAACATCCCGCATCCGCGCTTCGGCCTCTTCGAATTCAAGCTTCGCCTGTTGAAGGCAGAGGTATTCACGAAGCTCCGCATCCATCAGCATTTGGAGAATGAATCATGAGACATTTCCATGCAAGTCAAAGAACAAGAAAGAAGAACACGCACGTGAGACGCAAGAAGAAGATTGCCGCAGGGCTGCTGGCCTGCCTGTTGTCCGGTGTATTCTTTTCGCAGAATGCACTGGCGCGCCATAAGGAAGCCGCGCCCGCACCTGCAGAAATGCAGCAGGCGGTCAAGGCGCTGGCAACTGCTGCCGACGAGAAGGACACAAAAGACACAAAAAACGCGAAGGTGGCGAAAAAAGAGAAGAAGGAGCAGGCAAAGCAGAATCCTGCCATCGGCATCCAGCAGAAGGTGGCAGAAATCCTGCGGGAACACGTCGCGCAGAATGCCGGCAAGAAGCCATTCAAGTCGCATGTCATGAAGATGTGGCCCGTCGAATCAAAGGATGAGGGCGGCACGCTGCTCTTTTCGGACAGCCCCGAGTCAGTTACCGAAGACGGCATCCTCTACCAGGATACCGTCAAGGGGGAGGCGCGCATCCTCTACTATCACCTGAACAGCAGCGACTCCGACAAGAAGGTCGCTGTCGTCCTGCAGAGCGCGGACGGCCAGCCTGCTATCGTCCGCGTGACGCGCGGCGGCGCGTGCTACCCGAGCCCTGACTACCTCCACGTCGGCAAGATGACGCAGATGGCGTACTTCGAAGGGGAGGCACACGGCGATATCTACATCGGCCGTGGCCGCCACCGCCTGTTGCAGGAGAATATGGATACGACCATCCTGCATCCCGGCGACCTCGTCTACGGCGTCTATGACTTTGCCTCCAACCGGCCGATCAAGGTGTCGGTCATCATGTACCCAGCCGATACCGACCCATACGAATTCCTCGAGCAGGCAAGGGTGCTGCCGAAGGACGAGCAGCGCCTGCGCGGCACATTCCAGGGCATGAACCGCACGCTGACTTCATCCAAGGCGTACGATCCCGCGGTGGATGGCACGGTCTACTTCCCACTGGCTGACGACATCCATGACCGCTATCGCACGGGCATCGATGCGACAGACGGCAGCGCCGTCACGAACTACGGCAATTACGGCGTGCTCTACAAACTCCAGATTCCCGTCGTGAAGAGCGGCGCCGTCCAGTACTACCTGAGCCCGCTCGGCGGCATTTACGCCGGCGCCATGACGGTGGCGCAGGATGCGGTAAGGCGCCGCATGATCGAGACGCCGTATGAACGGCCGTACTTCGGCGATGCGACACCGCCGGAGTCGGATGCCACCCAGAAGGCACGCGAAGAGGGGCTGGCCATCCTGACGGAGACGACAGAGCTCACTGACCTCGGTGTCTATGAAGGCGCCCCTGTCACCTTTGAGTTCTCGCCGCCAGGCGCATCCAATCTGCCCGTCAACATCATCATGATGCCGGCACAATGAGCGCCGTGCGCGGTTAAAACGACCGCCTCATCCTGTGACCGCAGGTTGAGGCGGTTTTTCTCGTTCGTTAGACGCCGTTTAAGACGTGTTTATCTCTCCTCCCTATACTTGAACTGAAATCAGGATTGCAGGAGGTAAGAGATGAGAAGAAAAGATGTGTTCAGCCTGGCAGTTGCCGGCCTGTTGCTCTACATGCTGGGCAATTGGGCGCTGCCGATCACCGACCCCGTGGAGTCGAATTATGCGGAAACGGCCAAAGAGATGATTGCGGCCGGCGACTATGTTTCGCCGCGGATCTTTGGCAATTACTGGTATGACAAGCCCATCTTGTTTTACCTGGAACTCATCGGGTCGTTTCATCTGTTTGGCATGACGGATTTTGTCGCGCGCTTTTTTCCGGCTGTCTTTGCCGTGGCGGGCATCCTCATGACATATGGATTTGCTGCGCGGCTCTACGATCGCCGCACAGGACTGCTGTCGGCCGTGCTCCTCGGGGTGTCCGTCGAGTACTGGTATCTCGGTCATGCGATCGTCACCGATATGACGCTCTTCGCGACGGTCAGCGCATCCCTGATGAGTTTTTATGCCGGTTATGAGAGCGGCCGGGGCAGGTATTATTATCTGGCTTTTGCTGCGGCCGCGCTCGCCGTCCTCGATAAGGGCCCGATCGGCCTTGCGTTGCCGGGGCTGGTCATCTTGATCTTCCTCCTCTGGCAGCGGCGGCTGTCCATGCTCTGCAGCATCCACATGCTGGGCGGATTGGCGCTCTTTCTCGTCGTGACCGGCCTCTGGTACGTGCCGATGTACCTCCTGCACGGCAGCGACTTTCTCGACACATTCCTCGGCGTGCACAATGTCCTGCGCGCAACCGTCTCGGAGCATCCGCGCAACAATGTCTGGTATTATTACCTGCTGGTCTTCCTGGTGGGCTTTTTCCCCTGGTCACTGGTCGTCGTACCGTCGTGTCTCAGGCGCCTGTTCAAGAGAGAGGTGCATCTGCCGTCAGGAGAGCGCGAGCGCTTCCTTTTGGTCTGGAGCGTGTCTGTCTTTGTCGCATTTGAATGCATGGCCTCGAAATACATGACCTACACCTTCCCGTACATGATGCCGCTGGCTGTCCTGATGGGCCGCTTCTTCCTCGGACATGAAACGATGTTCTGGCGCATGGCAAGGGGCATGGGCGCCGCTTATCTCATCGCGCTGTTTGCCATTTTTCCGCTTGCCACGCGAAACAGCTCCGGTCAGGACATTGCGAAGGTCTTGGAGCAGCAGAGCCTGCCGGACACAGTCATCCTGACGTATGGGATCCGGTATCCGGTCTCCATCGCATACTACAGTTCGCTGTGCCCGCAGCGCCTGGTCGCCACGCAGGACGACATCGAGAAGGCGCGTCCGCACAAGATGAGCTGGACGGCGACGAATGTCATGCCGTTTGCTTCCATTGAGAAGATGGACCGGAGGGCGGATACGCTTCTCGTGACAGACCGGGAGCATGTAAAAGAGCTCGGGCTGAAGGTGCCCGGGTACTGGAAGGAGGTCGGCAGCAGCAGCAATTACGTTGTCTACCGCCTGGATGCAGAGGTGCCATACGATGGCCACGAAGAAATGACGGGCAGGAAAAGTGATGCATCGCATGGAATTCTGGAAACATACCTGTCAGGGAACCGGAAGAATCCGCAGATACCCTGACACAGGATTTTCGGGAGGAGATGAGATGTATGAAACTGCGCGACCTGTCGGTGCGCTACCGGCTGCTGCTCAATAATGTCATCATGGTCCTCATACCGGTGCTGCTGCTGGTCGGCATTGGCAGTGCTGTCTTTCACGGCCTGCGCGCTACCGGGAATTTCCGGGAACGCGAGATGGAGATCCTCTGGCCGGAGGCAGGGGATACGATCCCGGTCCTCCTGGGGCTCAGCCACCTGTTCTCCAATGTTGACGGCGGTGAGGATGAGAAGCTGGAACGCCATACGAAGTCCATGGAGGAACTGGGCATCCAGGTGGCGGTCATCCGCAACGGCAACCTGGATTACGAAACGGAGCCGGGAAGCGCGCAGGCCCTGATTGCCGCCTCGTATCAGGCGGCACCGGGGGAGGGCAATGTGATGCGCTGGGATGAGTCAGGGCTGGTTTACCGCTATGTGTCCCGGGATCAGGCGTCTATCGCTGTCGCGATGGGCCCGGTCCCCTTCCAGATCGGCGAGGGATTCTTCCCGCCGCACATGGGGCTGATATGGCAGGCTGTGGGATGGGGCATCTTCCTTTTGGCAGCCATCATCATCATTCTCGTGGGCACATTCCTCGTCCGGCGCATGTCCCGCGATATCGTCCAGCCTCTCACGGATCTGCAGCAGTCGGCTCGCCGCATCGGACGGGGCGATTACGATACTCCGGTACAGAGCCATGGGACAGATGAACTGGGTGAAACGGCCGCTGTTTTTGAAGACATGCGCAGGCAATTGCAGGCTGGCCGAAAACTCCGCGAACAGTATGAGAAGAATCGGCAAGAACTCTTTGCGGGCATCGCACACGATCTGGCGACGCCTCTGACAAAGATCCAGGGGTATACGAGCGGCATTCTCGACGGCATTGCCAATACGCCGGAAAAACAGCAGCATTATCTGGAGCTTGTCTATCACACGAGTAAGAGTATGGAGAGCATGGTCCACGAACTCTTTCTCCTTTCGAAATTGGAGCTCGGCAAGATCGCCTTCCACTGGGAGCATGCAGATCTTGTGTCCATCTTGCAGCAGTACGTCTCGCTGCAGGCAGAGACTCTGCGCGATCAGGGGTTTTCGCTGTCGTTCGTCAATGAGACCGGCAAAGAATCTGCTCGCGTGCAGCTCGACCGGATCCAGTTTCAGCGCGTGCTCGACAACCTCCTGAGCAATGCGATAAAATACAGAGGTGCGTGCGCGGGCAGCCTGACGTTTCGCCTGCAGGAACGAGACGGCGGCTATCTCCTGGAAGGGGAGGACCGGGGGCGCGGCGTTGCTGAGGAAGATCTCGGGCGGATTTTTGAATCGTTTTATCGCACGGATAAGGCGAGAGCCGGTGTGGCAAAGGGCAGCGGCCTCGGGCTGGCTGTCACGGCACAGATCGTCGAGGCGATGGGCGGGCGCATCTGGGCCCGCCCGGCCCTGCCGCATGGCCTTTGCATCTGCCTGTGGCTTCCCGAAAAGGACAAGAAGAAAGAACACGAGGTATCGCAGTGAGAGACGCGAGGAAGGGATGAGCATCATGAAAAAAATCCTCATCGTGGAGGATGATCGTGAGATCGCAGAGCTGGAGCGGGATTATCTGGAAGCATCTGATTTTGAGGTAGTGATTGAGGAAGACGGCTCCAAAGGACAGGTAGCTGCGTTGAGCGGCCATTTTGACCTCGTCATCCTGGATCTCATGCTGCCACATATCGATGGATTCAATCTCTGCCGCCGCATCCGGACCAAACTCGATATCCCAGTCATCATCGTGTCGGCACGTCAGACTGATATCGACAAGATCCGCGGTTTTGGCCTTGGGGCGGACGATTACATGACAAAGCCCTTCAGCCCCGGCGAACTCGTGGCACGGGTCAAGGCTCATCTCTCGCGCTATGCGCAGCTGAAGGGAAGGGGCGGGACTGTGGTGAAGCGGCTGGGCTGCAAAGACCTTGTCCTGGAGCCGGATTCTCGCCGCGTGTTTTGTCAGCAGCGGGAAATTCATCTGACGAATCGGGAATTCGAGATTCTGCAGTTCTTCATGGAAAACCGTGGCATTGTCTTTTCACGAGAACGGCTCTTTGAACGGATCTGGGGGATCGATGCATTGGGGGACAGTGCCACGGTGGCCGTGCATATCAACAGGATCCGGGAGAAGATCGAAGCGGATCCGGCGCATCCGTACTACATCGAGACCGTGAGAGGCGCGGGCTATCGCTTCTGCAATGCGTAAAAGAAAAAAATATAAAAAGGGTGTTGACAAATACGTGAAAACCCTGTAATATATTACAAGTCGCCGCAAGACACCGGCCGATAAGCAGCGAATGCAAGAACATCGTTCCTTGAGTGGAAACGCCTTGCAGGACATGCAGAGTGGCTGTCTTTCAGACAAAAAAGAAAAATAAAAAAGTTCTTGACAGACTGAAAGAGATGCAGTACAATAAATGAGTCGCTTGAAGCAAAGCCTTTCAAACGAAAGCGAGCTTCGAAAGACAGAGTTGTTCTTT
>NZ_DGWR01000003.1:0-19272 GCF_002395285.1 Mitsuokella sp. UBA4253
TTGCTTAAAGTTGTAAACTACTGTATCTTTATTAAGTAGATTCGACGGGATTGGCAAAACTCCTGCCTGCCATCCCCGTCAATCTCCTGCAACAAAAATCCGCCTGACGGTCATCATCGAAAATGACGGTCAGGCGGATTTTTCTCAGCGCTGCAGGTACTGCTTGCGCATGAGGAAGTAGAACGGCACGGCGATCAGGAGGCCACCGAGGCCGAAGAGGATCTTGTGGAGGTCGGCCTGGACGAGGAGCCAGAGGCTGACGAGGACGGCGATGACGGGGATGACGGGACCAAATGGCACGGGCAGGGTGCTCGGGTGCTCCGGGTCGCGCCTGCGCAGGACGAGGATGGCCAGGCAGGTCGGCACGTACTGGGCGAAGCGCGAGACGACGCTGATGGCGGCCAAGGTCGTGAAGCTTCCCGACAGGGCGATGAGGATGCCGACGATGGTCGCGAAGAGGATGGCCACGTACGGCGTGTGGAAGCGGTTGTAACGCGAGAAGATTGGCGGCAGCATGTGGTCGTCGGCGATAGCGACGATGACGCGCGGCGTCAGGAAGGACGAGGCCAGGTTGATGCCGCCGATGGAGACGAGCGTACCGGCAGTGACGAGCAGGCCGCCGCCCGTGCCGAGGAAGACGGCGGCTGCCGTCGCGATCGGCGTCTTCGTCTCCGCGAGGTCCGGGCCGAGGACGCCGATGGACACGGTCATGATGAGGAAGTAGAAGGCGGAGACGAGCAGCATGACGACGACGATGGCGCGCGGGATGTTGCGCTTCGGGTCGTCCATATCCTCCGCTGCCTCGGCGATGGCCTCGAAGCCCGTGAAGGCGTAAAAGATCAGGAGCGCGGCCGCGCCGAACGAGAATTCGGCGGCCGTCTCTCCGCTCGGCAGCAGCGGCGTGAAGTTCGCGCCGTTCATGTAGAAGATGCCGATGGCGATGAAGAGCACGAGCGGCAGCAGTTTGCCGACCGTCACGATGTTGTTGATGACCTTCGAGAGCTGGACGCCCAGGATGTTGATGAGCCCGAGCGAGCCCATCAGGGCGATGATGACGAGGTCCTTGTAGAACGGATCTTTCATGGCTGGCACGACAGCTGTCAGCGCCGTCGCAAAGCCATTGGCCATGGCCGCCCAGGCGATGATGCTGATGGCGGCCTTCATGAAGCCGACCTCGAAGCCGACGAAGTTGCCGAAGGCGGCACGCGCGTAGATGTACGGGCCGCCGTTGCGCTGGAAGCGGCCGCTGGCCTCGGCGAAGCAGAGCGCCAGCGACATCGCCAGCAACGCGTCGAAGAGGATGACGACCAGCGAGAACGAGCCCGCGAGTGCGTACGCCTTGTTCGGCAGCAGGAAGATGCCTGAGCCGATGATGGCATTGATGCCGAGCAGCACAATGCTCCAAAAACCAAATGTATTCTTCTGCATGAGTTCTCTCTTTCCGGATAGGTCTTATCCACGTACTGATTTCAAGCGGTATGGGGCGCGAGCAGCCAGGCGAACAGGCGCTTCATGTCGCTGCGCTCGCGGTGCATCATCTCGGGATGCCACTGCACGGCAAGGATCGGCTCAGAGATGCCCTCCAGTCCCTCGACCGTCCCGTCGGCCGCTCGGGCCGTCACGCGCAGCCCCGGTGCAATGCGGCGGGCCGCCATGTGATGGAAGGAATTGACCGTCAGCGACGGGCCGAGCAGGCGGTGAAGCGTGGAGCCCGGCTCCACCGTCACCGTGTGCGTGGCCTGTGCCGGATGGCCGCCCTGGAAGTGGCGGACGAAGCTGCCCTCCGCCTCGCTCATGTCCTGGTACAGGGTGCCGCCCAGGACGACGTTGAGGCTCTGGAGCCCGCGGCAGATCCCGAGGATGGGCAGGCCGCGCCGCCTGGCCGCTGCGATGAGCAGCCGGTCAAATGTGTCGCGCACGGGCAGCGTGCTGCCGAGCTTCTCGTGCGGTTCCTCACCCCAGAGCAGCGGGTTGACATCCCAGCCACCTGAGATGACCAGGCCGTCAATGGCCTCGATCTGCGCCTCGACGATATCTTCCTCATCCGTCACAGGCAGGATCATCGGCACGCCGCCCGCCGAGGCGACAGCCTGCACATAGTCGTCGTTGACGTATGACTTCCCGTATCCCGGGAATATCCCGCCCTCCATGAACATCAGGTTGCCCCCGATGCCGATCCGTTTCTTGCGATGACTCGCTCTCGTATCTTTGCACTCCGTACGCATAACGCCCCTCTTCCTCCCCATCACGCAACATGCATTGTTTACATATTTATATAATAGGTATTGTCATTCATGATTGACAGTGTAACAACTTTACATCGTTCTGTCAAGAAAGAATTTGATGAACGCAAAGAGCCGCCCCAAAAGGGCGGCTCATACAGGAAGCCATCATCCGGCAAGCACCCAGATGACGGCGATGACGAGTGCGGGAAGGAAGTTGGCGACGCGCACGTGCGGCAGGCCGAAGAGGTTCGTGCCGACGCAGAAGATCAGGATGTCGCCGACGGCACTGAGGCTCTTGAGGGCGGCGGGCGTCATGATGGGCTCGAGGAAGCCTGCGGCCAGGAAGATGGCACCCTGAAAGATGCCGACGGACAGGGCCGAGAAGATACAGCCCTTGCCGAGCGTCGCCGTCATGATCATGACGATGACGGCGTCGAGGACCGTCTTGGCAAAGAGCACGGACGGATCGCCGAGCAGGCGGTCGTTGATGGAGCCGATGACGGCCATCGCGCCGATGCAGACGGTCAATGAGGCGGTGACGAAGCCGTCGACAAAGCGCGTGTCGCCGCTGCTGCCCGTCTTCCGGCGCAGCCAGATGCCGAACTTCTCCATGCGGTCCTCGATGTTGATGGCTTCGCCGATGAGGGCGCCGCCGATGAGGCTTGCGAGCATGCAGTTCGTGCCGACGAGCGCAAGGCCGCCGCCATCAAGCGCGAGCATCTCCTTGACTGCGCCCGTCAGGCCGAGGAAGATGACGGCGACGGCGCAGGCCATCATGAGCGTCTTCTGGAAGCGCTCAGAGATCAAGCGCCCGCAGCCGAGTCCCAGCATCCCTCCTGCGACAATGCCCGCGACATTTGCTAAAATACCGATTCCTGGAAACAAAACATCACACCTTTCTCAATGACCACTCATCGCTTCTGCCGCCCCTTGTCCTTGTACATCTCCCGGTCGACCTTGGTGATGATGGCATCGATATCCGAGATGGGCGTCATGCACGTGAGGTGGCCGAGCGCGACGCTGACGTTGTTCGCGCGAAACGCATCGCGCAGCGACTGGATGATGGCAGCCGTTTTTTGCCCGTCGGCATGCTCGACGATCATGAGGAATTCGTCGCCGCCCATGCGAAAGACATGGCCCTCACCTGCGCCCTCCTGTGCCCTCTGCATGATGCGGGCCACGGTCTTGATGAGCACATCGCCCGCCTCGTGGCCATGCACATCGTTCATGCGCTTGAGGCCGTTGACATCGCCGAAGACGAAGGCGCACGAGATGCCCTTGGGCAGATTGTTGAAGTAATTGCTGAGGCCGCGGCGGTTCAGGAGCCCCGTCATCTGGTCGTAGAGGCTCATGCGCTCGAGCTCGCGCGCGGCATCGCGGTTGCGGATCATGATGGCGATAAAGCGGCTCAGCGTCATCATGAGGTAACCCGATGCCTGGAAGAGATTCTCCTTCGGGTTGACGATCTGGATGTGGCCGATAATCTTGTCGGAGATCTTGAGCGGTGCGGCGATGAAGCGCCGGATATCTGGCAGATAATGCTCGAATGCCGGATGTTCGCTCTGGAATTTCTCGTAATCGGCAATCTTCACGACGTGCTGCGCACGGAACATCTCGTAGATATAGCACGGCATGAGCAGCACATGCTGCATCTTCTCCTTCATCGGCTCGACGCCGTTGCGGCACCACTCGTACGTGTTGCTGACGAAGCGCCCGCCCGCATCGCTCTCGAAGATCGAGATGCGGTCGGCATCGAGCTCCGAGCCGATCTTCCAGAGCATCTTCTGGATGCCCTGTGACGAGTCCTCCTCGCGCATGGCGATGCTCAGCGCATCGTTGATGGATGCCTCGCGGTAGAGCAGCTCATTGCCCTTGATGTCGCGGTTCACGTACTCGTTGAGGTTGATGGACATCGAGAAGCGGTAGTTCTTGCCGCGCCAGGGCACGAGCGTATCGCGCAGCAGGTAGTCAAAGCCCGAGACGGCATTGTGATACGTCCATGTGTAGAAGCTGTCGCGGCGCAGCAGATGATTCGTGCAGAACTCGCACGGCTCCTTGCCGCCGACGATGACCTCATAGCACTTCTTACCTGCGCATGAGAAGTCGTTCGGCAGATGGAAGTCGCGGTAGATGGCCTGGTTGATGTAGATGAGGTCGTACGTCTCGGGATCGCACATGTAGATGCGCTCGTTCATGTGGTCGAATTTCTCGCGGTCAAAGGCAATGCGGTCCCCGATGTAGATGGACTCGCCGAGCTTGTCCTTGCGCGCGTCGTCCGCGCGCTCCACGAGCAGGCGCAGCAGCCCCTCGATGTTCTTCGTCTCCGAGCCGTAGCCGATGGCGTACTGCATGTAGAGCGTACAGGGGCAGCCGCCGATATCGCGGATGCCGTGAACGGCATTACTGAACCGCAGCAGGCGATCGCGCAGGTTCCGCTCGTGGATGAGCTTGTGGAAGCAGACGAAGCGGCCGGAGCCGATGTGCGCGATGACGCTGCCCGGCACGACGGCCTGGCGCAGCTCTTCGGCGAGGCGGTGCAGGAGCGCCTGACGGAACGTCTCGCCGTATGCGCGCACGGCCGCCTCGATGGCGGGCACGCAGAGATAGACGGCGGTGAAATCCTCGCCGTGCTGCAGGTAATTGTCCATGAACTCGATGCCGACCATCAACATCCCGCGGTAATTGGTGAAGCCCGTCTCCTTGTCCATGACGACATCGCGGTATTCGTCGAGCTCGTGCCCGAGCTCCCGAAAGCGGCCGATGAGCCCGACGAGCTTGCCCTCGCGGTAGATCGGATAGCGGTCGGAGTAGATGGCGTGCGAGCTGCCGCGCGCGATGCACTCGCCGAACTGATGGTACTGCGGCTGCCCGTCGCGGAGCAATTTCTCTCCGGCCAGGCGGACAGCAGGGTCAACGATGTGCAGACCCAGTTCATGGTCTGTCCTGCCGACAATCTCCGCCTCGCCGTGGAAGCCGAAAAAGTCGAGGAACGCTTCATTGGCCCCGAGGAAACGCTGCTCACGGTCCTTCCAGAAAAGGCCCGCCCTGTCGTACGCGGCGAAGCTGCGCCAGAGGACGGCGTCGCACCTCGTCTTATTGGAGAGCTCCGGCGACTCCACCAGGCCATACGCATCGGCAATCGCCTTGAGGCAGTCTCTCGCCCCCGGCCTCGTCTCGATGACGAGCGGCTGGACACAGAGCAGCATACTGCTGTGATGGTCGAGATGGATCTCTACGGCATCGAAGCGCATCCAGGCATAGCTGCCATCCGCCTGGCGGATGCGGAAGCAGTCCGCATGCATCATCTTATCCTGATCCAGCATGCTCTTCATGCGTCGTCTGACATCGGCAAAAGCCAGGAAGCGGGTCCTGTCCGATGGATAGACTTTCTCGCGGGCATAGCGGCTGAAAAAGGCGTCAAGGCCCGCATGATGCGCCTCGCCGAGCGGGAACCACTCCTGCATGCCGACGAGCACGTCGCAGATATCTTCCTGCACGTCGAGGAAAAAGACATTCTGATACATCCGGCAGAGGTTGCGCATGATGTCATCCGTCTGCCGCACCTTGTCGTCGTACTGGAGCTCCTCCGTGATATCCTCAAATTTTGCCTGATAGATGTGCAGTGCCTGGGCCGAGGCAATCCGCTTCATCGTGACGCGATAGCTGCGGCCGTACGCGGCGAAGGTCATCATCTGCGCCGTCTGCGAAGCGTCGACTTTCCGGATCTGGCGCAGGATGTGCCCGCGCAGCGGATGATTTTTCATATGCAGGCAGCGCTCAGCCTGCTTCTGGTCGCGTATGCCAAAGGCCGGTGACTCCGACCAGAAGACGTCATTGCCGGAGAGGAACGTCACTTCCTTCCCATCGAAGAGGAAGAAGGCAATCGCTTCATCGGCCGAGATATCGGCCTGTCCGACCTGGCAGTAGAGGTGCGACTCCACACGCGATTCGACAGAATACGTCCCTTTATCACAAGCGGCATAGAGCGCCTCTGGCGTCATCGGCTTGCTGTAATAGTAGCCCTGGATCTGCTCGCAGCCGCTCGAGCGCAGGAAGCGCAGCTGCTCTTCCGTCTCCACGCCCTCTGCGAGCGTGTGGATGCCGAGCTTCTTGGCCATGTGCACGACAGAGAGGATGATGTCCCTCGAGCGCTGATTGAAGTTCTTCAGGAACGCCATGTCGAGCTTCAGCAGGTCGAACGGATAGTCCTTGAGCACGTTGAGCGACGAGTAACCGCTGCCGAAGTCATCGAGCCAGACATGGTACCCTGCGCGATGGAATTTCTGGAGCGCCTGCCGAAGCGTCCCCTTATCGCGCACGACAGCCGTCTCCGTCAGCTCAAAGCGCAGGTACTCATGGGAGCCCCCATACCGCTCCATCATCTCCTCCGCGACGGCGAAAGGATCCATCTCAAAGAAATCCAGCGACGACAGATTGACCGATACGGGGACGATTGGCAGGCCGTTCTCTTTCTGATAGTGGAGCAGCTTCACGACGCTCCGGATCATGAAGGCATCGAGCTCATGGATGAGTCCGGACTCCTCCAGCACGGGGATGATGGCGGCTGGCGAGATCAGGCCATGCTGCGGGTCATCCCAGCGCATCAGTGCCTCGACATGGCTGAGCTTTCCCGTCAGGACGCGCATGCAGGGCTGCAGGTAAACCTTGATCTGCCCCTTCTGCAGCGCCTCTGTGAAATGCGTGAGGATGTACGTGTGCAGGATGACCTTGTCGCTCATCGATTTTTGATAGATGGCCCAGCTGCGCTTCACCATTTTCTTCGCCGCATCACAGGCCATCTTCGCCTCGTCGAAGGACGAGGTGACCGACGAACCATCCCCGGCCTCGAAGAAGCGCAGTCCCGCCTTGACCTCGACGCCGGGCATCGCGATGAAGTGGTTGATCCGGCGGCAGATCTGCTCAACGCGCGCCGTGAGGCGTTTTGCCGGTGCCAGTGCCAAAAAAGAATCGGCCGCCAGATGCGTGAGAATGGCACCCGGCAGCATTTCCTTCAGCACGGCAGCGGTATGGCTGAGCACGCGGTCGCCAGCCGCATACCCGCAGCTGGCATTGTAGAGCTTAAAATTCGTGATGTTGAAGTAAACGGGGCAATGGCTGCCGAAGACATGCATATCGCGGTCTTTCATGGCCTGGCGCAGGGCCTCCTGATAAAAGGTCCCGCGCGGCAGCAGTCCGTCCATGGCACCGGGGACATGCATCAGCGTGCGCATATTGGCATCCATGAGGCAGATGGACCAGAACGCTTCACCGTCCTGCTCGATGCGGCGCAGGTACATGTCGACGCGCCGGACGTGAGCAGCCGATGTGCATAGTTCAAAGTCCAGATAATGTGCATCGGCGCTTTTTTCCCTCTGCCAGACACCGAGCTGTGCCGAGATCTGCCGATAATCCTCGGCGATCACCATGCCGCGCAGGCAGCCGCCCGTCAATTCCAGGAAGGCTTTTTCGGTGCTGCACTGAAACAGAGAGAGCATCATCTCGTTACATCGCACAATGCGCTCGGAGCCGTCCGCCCGCATCAGGCAAAACGCGCCGGGCATATTTTCATAGCAGGAATGCTCTCTCATCATATATACTCCCCCATCAACCGTCTCGTTCTCCCGCGATCGCGTTCTTCTGCAAGCGATGCGCTTATCAGCAGTCATCCGCCGGGACAGCCCTCTCGAAGCGATACGTCTGCGCTGCATCAGGGTACTTCTCGCGATCGACCTCACTCATGAACATCAGGAGCGGCCGCACATAGACCATGTAATCGCCGTAGAGCGCGCGGTAACAGACCATACGCTCATTCGTCTCGGTGTGGATGACCGGGCACTCGATGATCTCATAGAGACGGTTCTTGAAGTGCAGCCAGATCTCTCCGTGTTTCGGAAGTTCTCTTGTCATGATATCCCCTCACAATCAAAACAGTCTTCTTCCCAGCGTCATGACAGCAAGAAAGCCGAGCCCTAAGGCCCGGCTTTCTTGCTTCCATCATCTTGCATGGCTTGCAAAGCAGGAATCTACTGCCTCTTATATTTTCTTCATTATATATAATAGTATTATAGCGAAGGAGGAAACATTTTGCAATGGAAATCCGCTCCATCTTCATCCATTTCCTCCCGCATGAGGCGGTGGTTCCCCCTCCCGTTCTTTCTGTCGATCACTCGTGCTGCGGCAGGAGCAGATAGACGAGGCCCGTGTTCTCGAGTTCGGGCAGTCTGCGGAAGATGGCCATGCGCTCGTCATCCGTGGCATAGGGATGACGCGCGATATCCAAGAGACAGCTGATGAACTGGCCGTGCGAAAAGAGCATGATCCGCTCTTCCGGCCGCTCCTCGACGCGCTGCAGGACAAGCGTTGCGCGCGCGACGAGATCGTGGAAGGTCTCCGCCCCTGCGCCGTCGCAGTAACGCGGGTCCTGTTCCTGCCAATACGCCTTGACCCAGGGCAGCCGCTCCGTGCGCCGCGTGCCCCGGCAGCGCGCCGGTGAGAGGTAGGTGAACTCCGCCGTATCCGGCCATATTTCGACAGGCACATCCGGGAATTTCTCGCGCAGCGGCTCGGCTGTCTGCTGAGCCCGGCGGAACGAGGACACGACGATGAGGTCAGGGCGCACATCGATGCGCGCGCTGAGCTTCTTCGCCTGCTCCTCCCCGAGCGCCGTCAACGGGATGCTCGCATGATCATGCGTCGGCTGATCGACATTGCCTGTGCTCTGCCCGTGGCGCACGAGCATCAGGATCTTGAACTTCGTATGCATGATAAGCCTCGCTCAATCGATGTAGACGACGGGATTGCCCGTGACCGGCATGACGCGGCGGCCGGGAAGACCGTCCGGCGTATCGGGATAGCCGATGCTCAGCGAAGCGCAGACTTCCTCGTCTTCTGCCATGCCGAGTTTCTGCAGGTACGCCCGGAGGACGGGATTGTCCTGCAACCAGCGCAGCTGGTTGATCCAGCACGAGCCGAGGTCCAGCGCATTGGCCGCGAGCATCATGTTCTGCATGGCACACGAGACATCGGCATATTTATTGCCGTAATCCCTCTTGTTGGCTACGACGATGAGGACGGGAGCGTTGTACATGAACACATAGCCGCCCTTCTTCGCTGCGCGGATGGCCCCGCCGAAGTTGTCATCGTTTTCCGGCGTGACCTCCATCTTCGCGAACTCCTGCTGCACGAGCGCGATGAGCTCCTGCAGGACTTCCTTCTTGCGGATCACGATAAAGCGGCTCTGATTCTTGTGCTTACCGCTCGGTGCCTGGCGGCCCGCCTCGATGACCTTGTCGAGTACCTCCTGCGGCACAGGTTCCTCTTTGAATTTGCGCGTGCTGTGGCGCGTGGCAATGCAGGAAAAGACATCCATGGTTCAGCACTCCTTTTCTATCGATGAATATCAAGTCACTGGCTTATATCATGATTCATTTTCGACAACAGATGCGCAAATCCCTGCCCATCGCCCGCACAAAAAGACGCCCGATCACCAGCCAGCGCAGGGCGCGGAGGCGATCAGACGGTCTTTTCTCATGAGGATGTATGTATAGGTGTATGAACGGCTCAGATCAGGCGGTTCTTCTTCTGGTGGATGCGCTCGGCCGTCTCGAGGTAGATGACCCACTCTGCGATGTTGACGGCGTGGTCGCCGATGCGCTCGAGGAAGCGCGCAATGAAGAGCAGCTGCGTCGCGCCCTTCTGGCGCGCTCCTTCCTTCGTGACGAAGTCCGACAGCGCGTAGAACGTGTGCTCAAAGATCTCATCCATCTGCTTGTCCATCTTGCGGACCTCATCAGCCTCCTGCACGCTCTTGTCGCGGTAAGCCTTGACTGCGCGGCGCACCATGGAGGCTGCGCAGGTGCCGAGATCCTCGATCCAGCGCTTGCAGTCGGGATTCAGCGGCTCCTTGACAGAGGCAACCGTCTTCGCGATGTCGAAGGCGTGATCGCCGATGCGCTCGATGTCCGTCGAGATCTTGAAGCCCGTCGCGATGACGCGCAGGTCATGTGCAATCGGCTGCTGTTTGGCAATCAAGAGGATGCACTTGTCCTCGACGTCGATGATCAAGTCGTCGATGGCATCGTCAGCCTTCATGACCTTCTGCGCGAGGACTGTATCATTCTCCAAGAGAGCCTTCATCGACTGCTCGACATTGGCGAGCGCCTTGTCGCCCATCGTGGCGACGAGATTCTGTACGACCTCGAGGTCGTGGATGTATTCCTGTCTTGTCTGGCGTTCCATATCAGCCGAACCTCCCTGTGATGTAGTCTTCCGTCTTCTTGTCGTGCGGCTTCGTGAAGATGACGTCCGTCGTGTCGTGCTCGATGAGCTTGCCGTTGAGGAAGAACGCCGTGTAGTCGGAAACGCGCGCCGCCTGCTGCATGTTGTGGGTAACCATGACGATCGTGTACTCCTTCTTGATCTCCTGCACGAGTTCCTCGATCTTCATCGTCGAGATCGGGTCGAGGGCCGAGCACGGCTCATCCATCAGGACGACTTCCGGCTCGACGGCCATGACGCGGGCGATGCAGAGACGCTGCTGCTGGCCGCCCGACATGCCCATGGCCGAGGCATCGAGCCGGTCCTTGACCTCATCCCAGAGTGCCGCACCGCGCAGGCTCTTCTCAACGATCTCGTCCAGGCGCTTCTTGTCCGTCAGGCCGTGCACGCGGCAGCCGTAGGCGACGTTGTCGTAGATGGACATCGGGAACGGGTTCGGGCGTTGGAAGACCATGCCCACGCGCTTGCGCAGGTTAACGAGGTCGACGTCCTTGTCGTAGATATCCCGATCGTCAAGCGTGATCTTGCCGTCAATCTGCACGCCGTCGATGAGGTCATTCATGCGGTTGAGCGTGCGCAAGAACGTCGACTTGCCGCAACCCGACGGCCCGATGAGTGCGACAACCTTGTTTTCCGGCACCTCGAGCGAGACATCAAACAGGGCTTGATGCGTCCCGTAGTAGAGATTGAGGTGCTGTGCCTGCATTTTCATATGCGAGTCCTCCCAAACAAAAGCATCCCTGCGGGGTGCCTGATATTTCATTTCTGAACAATATCATTGTAACCGTTTGGCAGGGATGCTTTGTTGTGGCTATGTTAATTTTGGGTAAATATGCGCTCAGCGCTCCTGGACGAAGTGGATGAACTCCTCCGTCGCCTGCTGGTCCGGCAGCTTGACCGTGTACATCTGGTTGCCCATCTGCGGGACCATCATCTCCGGCATGCGCTCACACATGACCATGTTCTTGCCGTAGCGCTGCATGACTTCCTCGTGGCTGTGCACATAGTGGTAGCAGTCGCGGCGGCCTGCGTAGACACAGTAGCAGTGCTGGCCGGAATCCGGCAGGATGCGGCGGTCCGTCGTGACCATGTCGGCCCAGATCTGGTAGACATCCGTCGAGTGCGCGTAGTTCATCATGTCCGGCGTGTAGCCGCCTGCAGGGCGCATGTTGACCTCGAGGCCGACGAAGTCCCCCTTCTTGCCGAGGCCTTCCTTGTCCTCGGCGAGGCAGAAGAATTCGAGGTGGACGAAGCGGCTGCGCACGCCAAATGCCTTGACCGTCGCGCGGCCCGCGCGGCGCAGTGCCTCAGGCACCGTGGCTGCCGTGTAGTACGCGAGGTCGAGCTGCTTGAGGACGATGTCCATGATGGACGGCGGCCAAGCCGTCGTCGACTCGAAGAGCGGCTCCGAGTGTGAGTCGAGGATTGCATCGTAGGAGAAGATCTGTCCATTGATGAACTCCTCCATGACATAGGGCACATCTTGCGGCTTCGTCGCGTAGAAGTACGCGAGCTCATCATCGCTGCGGAGCTTGTAGGTATCGCAGGCGCCGACGCCATTGTCCGGCTTGACGATGACCGGGTAGCCGACCATGTGCGCAAAATCGCGCCCTGCTTCAAACGAAGTGACCTTGTGCAGGCGCGCTGTCGGCACGCCCGCCTTGGCATAGTACGCCTTCATGGCCGACTTGTTCTTGATGCGGTCGATATGGTCGTACTGCTCGCCCGTCGTCACATGGAAGTCCGTGCGCAGGCGCGCATCCTGCTCGAGCCAGAATTCATTGTTCGATTCGATCCAGTCGATCTTGCCGTACTTGAAGGTGAAGAAGCCGACAGCCTTGACCATCTCGCCGTAGTCATCGAGATGCGGCAGGTAGTAGTACTCCGTCAGGGCATTCTTGAGCTCATCGGAGAGCGCATCATACGGACTGTCGCCGATGCCGAGCACATTGACGCCGTTCTTCTTGAGGCGGTCGCAGAAATTCCAGTAGTGTTTCGGGAACTGCGGGGAGATAAAGATGAAATTCATTCGTACAAGATTCCTTTCTCAATTCACATTCCATTCAATCGCGCCATCAGGGAGCGCATCTTCAGCCCTGCTCGCCGAGAACGTACGGCAGGAAGTAGCGCAGCTGTTTCTTCCACCAGCACCAGTCGTGATCGACATCATAGCCCCAGAAGTCCACCCAGGCGTGGATGCCCTTGGCGGCAAAGATGTCGCGCATGATGGCCGTCGTGCGCCGCCCTTCGTCTTCCCAACGGCCCTGCCCGACGCAAAAGACGATCCGGCGCTGATTGTAGAGGGAGATGTACGGGTGATCTGCGGGCATGTTCGCGAGGAAGTCAACCGGCGAATTCTGGTAGAGCGTCCCGTCTTCCCAGCCATCGAAGAAGAACTTTGCGTCGTAGACGCCCGAAAGCGCCATCATGCCGCCGAAGAGATCCGGACGGCGCAGGAAAACGATGGCCGCATGCAGCCCGCCGAGGCTGCAGCCGACGGCAATCGGCAGGCGGCCTGTGCCGTTCTCCGTGCGGATGAACGGCAGGACTTCCTCGATGAGGTAGTTGTAGTAATCCTCCTGACGCGCAGCGCGCCAGCCCTTATCGCCCCAGACATTCGACCACGTCTCGCGGTCCACCGTATCGACGGCAAAGAGCTGGATCTTGCCCGCTTCGATCTCCGGTGCAACCGTATCGATCATGCCGAAGTTCTCAAAGTTATCGCACATCGAATCCTGCGTCGGCAGGATGAGCAGCGGCGTGCCCGTATGGCCGTAGACGCGGATGTTCATCTCGCGCTGCAGGCGGTCACTGTACCAGGATCTGTATTCTCGCTTCATAACTATCACGTCCTATTTGCATTCACGATTGGATTACAATCGGTTTATAGTTTCTTAGTCTAACAACATTACAGGTAAAAGTCAACTGCCAGGAAAAGACGTCCGCAGTGGGCGGCCTTCCTTCTCAATTGCACGAATGCACAGATGTGCGGAATCAACGGCTAAAGAAGACGGTGACGAGACGCTCAAGCGCCCCCTGGTCCGCACGGGCCATCGTCTCGCGGGCCGAATGCATCGCGAGGATGGCTGCACCGACATCCATCGCGCGCATCGGCATGTTGGCCGAGAGCATCGAGCCGAGCGTCGAGCCGCCGCGCATGTCCGAGCGGTTGAGGAACATCTGATACGGGATGGCGTGGGCCTGGCAGAGCGCCTTCGTCACCGCAATGGCCTCTGCATCGCCCGCATATGCCTGGCTGCAGGCCGCCTTGATCGTCACGCCGCCGCCAAGGCGCGGTATATTCGTCAAATCGGCTTTCTCGGGTGCATTGGGGTGCAGCGCATGGGCGACGTCGAGCGAGAGCAGGAACCCGCGCGCGAGGTCGGCAAAATAGGCATCCTGTCCGTAGCCGAGTGAGCTGTAGAGCCGCATGAGGATGTTCGGCAGCGCCATGGAGTCCGCGCCCTGCTTCGTGCAGCTGCCGACTTCTTCATTGTCAAAGAGCGCGATGCACTGGATGCCGTCCGCGCTCTTGCCGTGCAGGATTCCTTCCAGGCAGGCATAGGCGGATGTCATGTTGTCGAGGCGCGAAGCCGATAAGAACTCCTGTTTCGCGCCGAGCAGGCACGGTGCATCGGTCGGATAGACCGTGAGCTCATACGAGAGGATGCGCTCGCGGTCAATCTGGCATTCCTTTGCCAGGAAGTCGAGGAAGGCATCGCCCGCATCCTTGCGCGCGCCGTCGCCGAGCATCGCAAAGAGCGGCAGCAGGTCCTTCTGCGGATTGAGCGTCTCGCCCTCGTTGACCTTGCGGTTCATGTGGATGGCGAGATGCGGGATCGTCAGTAGCGGCCTGCCGATGTCGATGAGGCGTACCTCCGGCTCGTACGGATCCTCGCCCGCGAGCACGACCTTGCCCGCGAGCGACAGCGGCCGGTCGAGCCAGGAACTCCGTATCATGCCGCCGTAGACCTCGACATTGAGCGTGCCGTATCCCTTCGTGGCGACGAGCGCCGACGGCTTGACGCGCAGGCAGGGAAAATCCGTGTGCGCCGTCGCGACGTGCAGGTGTGCGCGCGGCTCTTCCCCAATCCGAAACGCCACGAGTGTCGAATCAAAGACACGCGTCATGTACGACCGGCCCGGCTGCAGGCGCCAGGGAGCTCGCAGGTCAAGTTCTGTAAAGCCCGCCTCATGTAGCATCTCTTCTCCGGCCTGCACCGCGTGGAACGGCGTGACGGCCCGCTGTAAAAACGAAAGAAAACCCAAGATGATCACTCCTTCTCATTTGCTTCTGCTCCTCTCATTATAGCACAATCGCACACCTGTACCATGCAGCCAGCCGCACGCCGGACAAAGACAAAAGACGAGCATCCGCCCGCAGGGCAATGCTCGTCTGATATATGCAAAGATAACACTCACTTGATGAAGCCAACCTGGCTGGCGATCTCCTGGAAGACTTTTTCCTTGCGCTCGTTGAAGATGACCTTATTCTCTTCAAAGAGGTTGCGCCCGTGCGTGTCGATGGAGACAATGAGCGGGCCGAATTCTTTGACCTGGCAGGTCCAGAGCGTCTCCGGCATGCCGAGATCTTTCCAGTTGGCCGAGAGGATCTTCTCGACACAGGTCGCCGCGACGACGGCACAGCCCGCAGGAAAGACGCAGTGCAGGGCCTTGTTGTCGCGGCAGCCGCGCATCGTCCCCTCACCCATGCCGCCCTTGCCGATGATCAGGCGGACACCGGTCTCCTTGATGAATGCCTCCTCGAATTTCTCCATGCGCATCGAGGTCGTCGGTCCGACGGTGACCATCTCATAGTCGTCCTCGCCGCGTTGACGGATGATTGGGCCTGCGTGCAGGATGGCGCCGTCGCGGATATCGACCGGCAGCTTGCGCCCCTCTTCGATGACACGGCGATGCGCGACATCGCGGCACGTCGTGAGCTTGCCCGTTAGGTAAATGACATCGCCAACATGGATGTCCTCGAGATCTTCTGCGCTGATTGGCGTCGTGAGTACTTTCTTAGCCATCAGAAATCCACCTCCGAATGCGAATCGATCGTGTAGTTGAGTTCTTTGTCAAAGACGATGTGGCCGCGGCGGTGTGACCAGCAGCCGACATTGACGGCCACGCCGATGACAGACGGATGGCGCGCGCTGTTCTCGATGTTGACCCCGAGGACCGAGTTCTTGCCGCGCAGTCCCTGCGGGCCGAGGCCGATGGTGTTGATGCCGTCTTCTAAGAGCCGCTCCATCTTCGCCGCTTTCGGATTGGGATTGTGCGAGCCGATGCGGCGCATCAGGGCCTTCTTCGACTGCAGTGCTGCGACCTCGACCGAAGTGCCGATGCCGACACCGACGAGCAATGGCGGGCAGGCATTGAGACCGTAGCTCGTCATGACATCGAGCACGAACTTCGTCACGCCTTCATAGCCCTCGCCCGGCATCAGGACCTTGGCGTGGCCCGGCAGTGAACAGCCGCCGCCCGCCATGTAGGTGTAGATCTCACAATCATCGCGGCCCGGCGCAATGTCCCAGAAAAGAGACGGGATATTCTTGGCCACGTTCTTGCCCGTATTGTACTCATCAAAGGTCTCGACAGCATTGTGGCGCAGCGGTGCATCCTTCGTCGCCTGCACGACGGCCTGGCGCAGGAGCTCCGGCAGCTCTGCCATATACGGGAATTCCGTACCGCACTTGATGAAGAACTGCAATGCGCCCGTATCCTGGCAGCTCGGGCGATTGAGTTTCACTGCGAGCTCCTGGTTGCGCTCCATTGTCTTGTAGATGGCCTTGGCCAGCGGCTCCTCCTCCTGCTGAGCCAGTTCCTCGATCTTTGCGCGCACATCATCCGGCAGGCGCTTTCCTGTGAAGGCTACAAATTTTGCCATGACATCCGTCATGTGCTTGACGGCTTCTTCTCTCTCCATCGTCATCGCTCCTATCTTTCCAGTATGCTCTCGTGTTTGATTACCGCTTCACCTCAGTGGAGCTTGTCTTTGTCTTTCTTGATTCTTATTATAGCCATCCCTATATCATAAGTCTAATACCATTATGTCTATAAACTACATAGATATTTTATTATATACGGTACAAAAAAAGACCCCATCCCATCTGCTGGATGAGGTCTTCTGAAGAGCGAACGGTCAGCCCCTGAAGAAGCGCAGCAAAAGCCAGGCTGCCACGCCGATGCCTGCGGCTGCGAGAAGTACCGGCAGGGCCACGAAGACGAGGAAGGCGACGACAGCCGCCCCGCCGACGACGAGTGCCGCCTTTGTCAGCCAATTCATCGAGCTCGCCGTGCCGAACGTGTGGATGCGGATGCCGCTGCCATGCAGACCATCGGCGCTCCCATAGCGGTCCTGTGCGTCTTCGACGCGCTGCCCGCTGCCATCCTTGTGTTCTTCGATCGTCACACCCTGATAATCCCGCGCTTCGTCCTCCGACATCACTCGTACGCGCGGTTCCTCCGCCGAGCTTCCCGTCTGATTCTCACGCTCCTGCATGATACACCTCTTTCTTTACTACTGAATCTATTATCTTACTGAAATCGCAACCGTTGTCAGCTTGAGTTCGCCCTGCACCGCATCGAGCAACGCCCCCTGATGGATACTGCACCATCTTCGAGTCGAGCACCTTGCGCTTGCCATTCTCCTCAGCTCAGGTACAGCGATGAGACGGTGCCCTCCTCGGTGAGGTAGCGCGGATCGAAGCGGGTGCACCCGAGGCGCTGGCGCAGTGTCTCGATGTGGTGCTGGATGGCATCGTGGTCGGCACCGAAGAGATCGTACAGTTCAGGGATATCCTCGAAATCGAGGCCGTTGATCGTGCCGTAGCAGAGCAGGCAAGCCGTGATGATGGCAGGCATCTCTTCCGGGTAAGGAGCGGGGTCTGCTACGGACATGTAATCCTCAAAGAGCTTGCAGATCAACTGTACCGAGAAGGCACTGAACCCAATCCTGAGCGAGACTTCGCGCAGGACGCGCTCTTCATCCTGGAAGCTCCGGCGGATATCGAGATTGACTGGCAGGGGCTTCGGTGCCTTGCGCAGCGGCACGACATTGAGCTGCGCGAAGTTCGCCATGATGTTGAGCGTATGGCGGACGGCCACGGCATCGCGCTGGAAGAAGTCGTCGAGTGTCGCGCCGGGCTTCTGGCAGCGGAAGAACTCAAGCTGGCGCAGGATGATATCCTTCATGCGGCGGCGCAGCTTGTCGCTCGCGGGCAGCGAAGTCACGTAGTTGAGCATCATGACCCCGCGCGCATGCAAATGGCCGAAGAAGATCATGTGCTCGGCATCGGGATAAATCCAGTCGGGATCTGGCAGATCGATGCACTCATCCGTGAAGAGATTGCGGCAGGTCACGAAGTCTTCGCGGATGCTCTCGACATAAAAGACCGTGAACTTCGCGCCCAAGAGATCGCGGATGATATCCTGCTCTGAGATAGTCAATCTCGCCTTCTCATGCTGGAAATAGTAGCGCAGCGGCACTTCATCTGATTCAATCATGTGGTAGTCGAACAGGAAGTAATCCCAGAAGCTCAGCCAGTACATCTCCTGTTCAGGCGTCAGATTATCCTCGGCGGGAATGGACGCATAGTCGGGTCCAGAATAGAGCAGCAGGGCGCGGTTCATATCGCGCAGGAACTGCTTCCCATGGAAATACACGCCGACGCGGTGCAGCAGATCGTCGAGCAACGCATTGAGCTTATCGACATCTTCCTCTGTGACGTTCTCCTGATGGTTGAGCGAGCTGTAGAACTCATCCTGCGAGCGGCGCGGCGGCATGAGGAACTTCCCATCTTCGTAGACAGACGCGCGTGCATCCTGCAGGTAGACGAGTTCATCTCCATCTTCATATTCCTTGTGATAGCAGGCATAGAAATCTTCCATGATGTCAAAGCACTCCTTGACATCTGCCTCCGTCAGGTCAAAATTGGTCTCAGACTGTGCCAGTCGATAGAGAATCTCCTGATAATCGTAGACTGTCAGCGATGCGAAGGAATAGAGATGCATCTGCTCGATATAGGTGATGAGCATACGGACAACGGCCCAGATTCTCTGGAGAGCCCGATCGTCTGCACCATGCCAAGCGTGCTTGCGCAGATACTTCTCTAGGAAGTCCTGTGCGAGTATCGGTTCCGCATCGATGTTGTTTTCATAAAAGTGCTCTACGAGTGCATAGACATTGTTCATGCTGTCGTCCCTCAATCTTCCAATCAGCTTTCAATATAATAACGCATTCATTATACCACATTCATTTTCAGAGCACAAAAAAAGCTCCGCCTCAGCGGAGCCCTTGCTTAACCGGCAACTTCCTATCCTCCCAGTCCGTCTCCAGACAAGTACTTTCGGCCTCTGAATGCTTAACTACTGTGTTCGGTATGGGAACAGGTGGAACCATTCAGGCATCATCACCGGATATTCTATTGAATGCTTGCACATTCAAAACTATACAGAAGAAATTACTCTGCGAACATTTCAGTTCTCTAGTTAAGCCCTCGACATATTAGTAGTAGTCAGCTTCATGCCTTGCGGCACTTCCACATCTACCCTATCAACCTTGTCTTCTTCAAGGTGTCTTACTAGCTTGTGCTATGAGATACTTCATCTCGGGACGGGCTTCACGCTTAGATGCTTTCAGCGTTTATCCCTTCCGGACGCAGCTACCCAGCTGTGCTTCTGGCGAAACAACTGGTACACCGGCGGTCCGTCCACTCCGGTCCTCTCGTACTAGGAGCAGTCTCCCTCATGTATCTTACGCCCGCGA
>NZ_DGWR01000009.1:0-43486 GCF_002395285.1 Mitsuokella sp. UBA4253
CCTCAATAGCTCAGTCGGTAGAGCAATCGGCTGTTAACCGATTTGTCGTAGGTTCGAGTCCTACTTGAGGAGCCATACAGGGGTATCGCCAAGCGGTAAGGCAACGGACTCTGACTCCGTCATCCGTAGGTTCGAATCCTACTACCCCTGCCAAATATGATCCACTAGCTCAGTTGGCAGAGCACCTGACTTTTAATCAGGGTGTCCCGAGTTCGAATCTCGGGTGGATCACCATAATTTTTCTTTGCATGGCCCCTTGGTCAAGTGGTTAAGACACCGCCCTTTCACGGCGTGAACGTGGGTTCAAATCCCGCAGGGGTCACCATTTTTATGGGCGATTAGCTCAGCTGGGAGAGCGCTTGCCTTACAAGCAAGATGTCAGCAGTTCGATCCTGTTATCGCCCACCATTAAAACCTAATTTTATACGGCCCGGTAGTTTAGTTGGTTAGAATGCCGCCCTGTCACGGCGGAGGTCATGGGTTCAAGTCCCATTCGGGTCGCCACTTGTTTATTGCACAGTAATGTGTTATAATATTATCTAACTTGTGAAATGCCTCGGTAGCTCAGTCGGTAGAGCAGGGGACTGAAAATCCCCGTGTCAGTGGTTCGATTCCGCTCTGAGGCACCATTTTTCAAGCTGGTGTAGCTCAATTGGTAGAGCAGCTGACTTGTAATCAGCAGGTTGGGGGTTCAATTCCTCTCGCCAGCTCCACTTTGCATTATGCGGGTGTAGCTCAATGGTAGAGCTCCAGCCTTCCAAGCTGATCACGTGGGTTCGATTCCCATCACCCGCTCCATTAGTCAGCAATTTGATACTGCCGGGGTGGCGGAACTGGCAGACGCAACGGACTTAAAATCCGTCGGTTGGAAACAACCGTACCGGTTCGATTCCGGTCCTCGGCACCACCAATTGTATCAATACCTCTCATTTTCATATTATGCGGTCGTGGCGGAATGGCAGACGCGCTAGCTTCAGGCGCTAGTGATGGCAACATCATGGAGGTTCAAGTCCTCTCGACCGCACCATCAAAAATCTTCATATTGTATCATGCGGTCGTGGCGGAATTGGCAGACGCGCTACTTTGAGGGGGTAGTGTTCACAAGACGTATGGGTTCAAGTCCCATCGACCGCACCATTTGCTTAAAGCAGCACCTGGTGCTGTTTTCATAAAATTACATATCATGCGGTTATGGCGGAATTGGCAGACGCGCTAGCTTCAGGCGCTAGTGGTGGCAACACCTTGGAGGTTCAAGTCCTCTTGACCGCACCATGTCTCGCGGTCGTGGCGGAATTGGCAGACGCGCTACTTTGAGGGGGTAGTGTTCACAAGACGTATGGGTTCAAGTCCCATCGACCGCACCATTTGAAAGTATAAGCTCAGATTTTATCTGGGCTTTTTCTGTATCTATGCATATTCTGTTTGGAGGGAAATCATGATGCGACACGCTCTGGCGGCGCTGCTGCTTCCTCTTGTGCTGGTACTAGGCTTGCTCTGCCCGGCGCGGGCCATGGCGGCTACGGGCGAGCAGGAACTCGAGCTTCTCTCTTCGCTTGTGGCGATGGCCTCGTACTCCGACGAACTCAGCCTGCTCGCGCGCGAGTGGCTCGCAGAGACGGGCTGGAAGTTCCAGAGTCAGACGACAGCGACGTCTTTGGCACAGGGGCGCTATCATCTCGTGACAAAGGAAATGCCTGATGGCCATCGCGCTGTGCTGCTCGCCTTCCCCGGCACGGAGAACGCCAAAGATGCCAAGGTGGACCTGCGCACGCGCTCGGTACCGTTTGGTGGCTCAAGCGTCGAGGAATTCCGCGATGTTGCGCAGCAGGACCGTCATGCGACATCGTATCCGCTCGTTCACAAGGGCTTTGACGATTACACGATGACGGCGCTCTTCCATGAGCCTGTCGATCTTGCGGGCAGTGGAGCGTGTGAGACGATGGGCGAGCACCTCGCGCAGGAGCTCCGTGCGCATCCAACAGAGGTGCTCTACCTGACGGGGCATAGTCTCGGCGGTGCAGCTGCCATCCTGACGGCCGCACGGCTCAGTGATATGGGCGTGCGGCCCGAGCAGCTGCGCGTCATCACGTTCGGCTCACCGGCTGTCGGCAATGCGGCTTTTGCAAGGTATTACGAGAAGCGCATGCAGCTCACGCGTATCGTCATGGATGGCGATCCTGTGGCGGCGGCATTGCAGTCGCTCGGCACGCGCTACGTGCAGTTCGGAGAGCGCGTGGCGTGGAAGCAGGATCGCAGCTCGTCGCGCTTCGAGCACGCGATGGTTGTCTATCTCGACAGAGCCTTGCGCCTCTACTTCAGTGAGGATGAGGTGGGCGATGGCGACATGCTCGAGAGCCGTTCGCTGGCCGCTCGCGGTGGGATCTTTGTCGCAGTGCCGCAGCTCGACCTTGACCCGCTTGTTGCGGGAGATGATGCGGCCGACATCCGCATCCTGCAGGGGGCCTGGCAGGCCCGTTATGCGCCCTGTACCGTGCAGAGTGATGGCCAGCGTGGCGCAGATATGGATGTACTGATCGCTGAGGCGCGCGCCGCGCAATGCCGCTACGCCGTGCGCCAGCATGTATCGGTCAAGCGGAGCCGCGATGAGGCCGATACCGTCCGCGTCGTCCTCGAGACATCTGTCTACGATGCGCAGGGAATCTTCATCACAGTTGTCTCGAAGAGCACAACGGACCGTCGCATGACGCCTCTAGAAGCTGTGGCCTACCTGCAGTTCGCGACGTTGCGCGATCTCGATACAGTATTCGTAACACAGAATACATAAAATTCTCTGAAAACTATCTTGACTTTTAGCCCGTCATCCTGTACAATAAAGATAAGCCAAGGAAAGGTCAGGTTCACCCTTTCCAGACAGCCGATTTACTTACTCAGGATGGAGGAGAGTCCAATGGGCTAGTTAACGAGTCCAAGTGGAACACAGTGTATCCCATGCATGACATGAACAACACGATTGGAAGGTTACTATCTCACAGATAACCATCAGCGGTGACGAGAAAGCTGCTGATGGTTATTTATTTTTGTCCAAACAGGAAAATCGGTGCAGGCTGTCGAAATTAATTTCATCATATCAAGCAATAAAAACGAGAGGCGCAGAGCCTCCTTTTTATGTGTATTTTGTGTCTACCAGGTCTTTCAGGAGGGTAATCATGGACAAGGCAAAAGTTTATTTCACGGATTTCCGCGTGCCGGTCGGCCGCAATATCATGCAGAAGCTCCGGGCACTCTGCCTCGCTGCTGGCATCAAGAAGATTGACATGGACGGCAAGTTCGTCGCGATCAAGATGCACTTCGGTGAGCTCGGCAACATGGCGTATCTTCGCCCGCAGTACGCGAAGGTCGTCGCGGACCTCGTCAAAGAGCAGGGCGGCATGCCCTTCCTGACGGACTGCAACACACTCTATCCGGGCAGCCGCAAACACGCGCTCGAGCACATGGACTGCGCGAACTTCAACGGCTTCAACACGGTGACGACAGGCTGCCAGATCATCATCGGCGACGGCCTGCGCGGCACGGATGATGTCGAGGTGCCGGTCAAGAACGGCGAGTACATCGAGAAGGCCAAGATCGGCCGCGCCATCATGGATGCCGACGTCTTCATCAGCCTCTCGCATTTCAAGGGCCATGAGGCGACGGGCTTTGGCGGTGCCATCAAGAACATCGGCATGGGCTGCGGCAGCCGCGCTGGCAAGATGGAGCAGCATTCGTCGGGCAAGTGCGTCGTCAACGAAGAACTCTGCCGCGGCTGCCGCAAGTGTGCAAAGGAGTGCGGTTCGGATGCCATCACCTACGAGAACAACAAGGCTGTGATCCATGAAGACCTCTGCAAGGGCTGCGGCCGCTGCATCGGCGCCTGCTCGTACGATGCCATCCGCAACGAGCAGTGGGATGCTGGTGATCTGCTCGACCGCAAGATGGCGGAGTACGCACAGGCCGTCGTACAGGACCGCCCGTGCTTCCACATCAACATCGTGCGCGACATCTCGCCGAACTGCGACTGCCATGGCGAGAACGATGCGCCGATCCTGCCGGACCAGGGCATGTTCGCCTCGTTTGACCCCGTCGCACTCGACCAGGCCTGTGCGGATGCGTGCCTCAAGGCGACGCCGTTGCCGAACAGCCAGCTCTCGGACAATCTCGCGAAACCGGACTGGCATCATCATCACGACCACTTCCTCGACAGCAATCCGAACATCCATTGGAAAGAGACGCTCGAGCACGGCGAGAAGATCGGCATGGGCACGCGCTCGTATGAGTTGGTGAAGATTAAATGAGGAAGAAGCGCAGGCAGATCGACATGCCGCCGTCATACGTCATCGAGCACCTCGATGAAGCCATCGCGAAGCACTGGGTGAGGGTGCACTACCAGCCCATCGTGCGCACGATCTCGGGGCAGCTCTGCGCGATGGAGGGCCTTGCGCGCTGGGATGACCCGAACTGGGGCTTCTTGACGCCGCCCTTCTTCATCAGCATCCTCGAGCAGCACAATCTCATCCACAAGCTCGACGCCTTCCTCATCGAAGAGGTCTGCCGCAATCAGGCGCGCGTCAGGAAGGCGGGACTGCCGTCGGTGCCGGTCTCGCTGAACCTCTCGCGTCTCGACTTCATCAACTGCGACATCTTCGCGATTGTCGAGCGCGCCGTGCGCAAGTACAATGTGCCGCGCGACCTCCTGCACCTCGAGATTGTCGAGAACATCCTGACCGACCGCAACAAGAAGATCGGCGAGGTGCTCGACCGCTTCCGCGCGGCTGGCTACGAGATCTGGATGGATGACTTCGGCAGCGGGTACTCGAGCCTCAAGTTCCTCAAGGATCAGCGCTTCGATGTCCTCAAGATGGACATGGCGTTCCTCAAGAGCGATACGAAGCGGGCACGCGACATCATCATCTCGATCATCTCGATGGACAAGCGCATCGGCAACCGGACGCTCGCGGAGGGCGTCGAGACGCAGGAGCAGTTCGAGTTCCTGCGCGAGATCGGCTGCGAGAAAATCCAGGGCTACTATCTCGGACGGCCGCGCCCCTACGACGAGACGATACACAACTGCCTCGAGAAGGGCATCACGGTCGAACTGGGCTGCTGGAAGGCCTATTATGATGCCATCATGGATGTCAACTTCCTCACGGGGCATGCGTTGCTGCTCATCGAGTACCGCGACCATGCCTACCACATCCTGTTTGCCAACCAGAAGAGCCGCGAGCTCTTCTGGCAGGGGGATGCGGAGCGGTACCGGCAGTGGGAAGAAGCGCTGAATACCTACACGCAGCCTTCCATGCGCTACCTGCGCCGCGGCCTGCACCGCGTCATGCTCAATGGCGAGGACGAGGAGCTCGCGTATCCCTTGAACGGCGACTTCGTCATGATGGACTGCCACCGCGTCATCTCCTACAGCGGCCGCTGCCTGCTCGCCGTGGACTGCCGCCTGCACAAGATCGCGCACGAGGGCGATCTGTTCCGGCCGGCGTACTTCCTGCGCAACCTATTCTACCTTTACGACAAGGTGGCGACGATCAACTTGACGAAGCACGAGATCATCGAGCTGACACAGCCGCAGTTGCGGTCTGGGCTCCACAAGCTGCCGCTCGGGCAAGCACTGGCCGAGTACGCGGAGCAGTCCATCTACCATGCCGATCGCAAGCGCTTTGCCGACTTCTTCGACTTCAAGACCATCCCGGAGCGCGTGGCTGCGTCGAAGCTCGGCAGCATTGTCGAGGCATTCCGCACGAAGGGGCCGGACGGCACGCTGATCTGGAAGACGCACCGCATCACGCGCATCGCCAGCAGCGAGCAGGACATCTACTTCTGTGTCGTGCGCGTGTCGGATGCGCAGGACATGTCGCATTACGAAGAGAAGTGCCGCGCGCAGTACGTCCTGCCGTCAGACGGCGCGGAAGACAGCATGGAGCTGCTCTGGAAGAACTTCATCACGGGCTTCCCGCTGCCGGCCTTCTGGAAGGACAATCAGCGTCGCTTCCGCGGCGTCAACCAGAAGTTCCTGGACTTCTACGACTTCGATTCCGTGCGGGAGCTCCTGGAAAGAACGGATGAGGACATGAACTGGCACGTCCATCCCGAGCCGTTTGAGCGCGATGAGCACGATGTGCTCGAGAAGGGCATCACGATCCGCGACGTGCCGGGGCAGTGCTTGGCGCGCGGCGTGCAGCGCAATATCCTCGCAACGAAGTGGCCGGTCTACGATGTGCAGGGGAATATCGCGGGCCTCATGGGTTACTTCGTCTCTGCGGAGGCACTGGCTCATGTGCAGCAGCAGTCGCACGAGGCCCTCTTTGTCGACCGCGTGACGAGACTCGCCAATGTCAAGGGACTGCTGTTCCTGCTCGCGCAGTACCTCGATGAGTACCGGTTCGGCCATCGCAATTTCGTCGCGGTCTTCATCCGCATCCGCGCCATTGACAGGCTCTTGCGCCGTTACGGCGAGGAGGCTTGCAACGAATTGCTCGGCTGCATCGCAGACGAGATCCGGCGCATCGTGGGCCCTGTCGGCGCATCCGGCCGCTTTGACAGGAATCAGTTCTTGGTGTTCAGCCAGTATACCTCGCAGGAGGAGGTGCGCGACCTCGGCCAGCGCCTGCGCACGGGCATCGAGGCTATCCACAGCTTTGGCCAGTGCAGCTGCACGCTGTTCGTCGAGATGCACATGGCCTATCCGCAGGACCAGTCGGACTTCTACGAGGACATCATCGCCGCACTGCTGGACCGCTGGAAAAAGAAATCATGAAACGGGGAAGGAAAGAGTTGCTGCTCGCGCAGCAGCTCTTTTTGACATTTGTGTGCATAAGCTCTATACTATTAGTTAGCAAGCTAACTAAATGGAGGAGAATCATGAAGCGAGAACTCATACCGAGCTGGGAGGAACTCGAGGCACATAAGAAAACTGTGCCGGAAATCAATCCGGCGGCCGTCATCGCTATGCTCGAGATCAAGCAGGTCGGTGAAGAGATCCAGCACAGCGTCCTGGACATCCTGCAGCAAGAGTACCATCTGTCTGAGGGGAAGTTCTGCATGCTCATCGTGCTGCATCAGAATCCGCAGGGCATTGCGCCGTCTGAGATTGCCGCGAAGATCGGGGTGACAAAGGCGACGATCAGCAACATGCTCATGCGCATGGAGCGCGATGGCATGATTGTGACAAAGCCGTCACCCGACGATGCCAGGGCCAAGATCGTCTGTCTGACAGAGAAAGGGCGGGCATTCATGAATGAGATCCTGCCGCCGCATTATCTGCGCGTCACGAAGCTCATGGAACGCCTGAGTGAGGCAGAGCAGAAAGAGCTCATCCACCTGCTCAAGAAGATGTCGGGCCGGGTGCATGCATGAGAGAGAAGAGGAAAGTGAGGATTTGACACATGAATACGAGACAAAAGGCCCTGCGCACAGGGGCTATCTTTATCGCGGTGCTCATCGTGGCGGGACTGCTGCTGCTCTACAAGGGCAATGATGCAGTGGCGATTGGCATGGAGAAGAAAGAGGGCATCCTGACGGCAGAACAGGTCAAGATGTCGTTCGACAGCGTGAGCGGCCGCCTGCTCAAGGAGGCGGTCAAGGAGGGTGACACGGTCAAGGCCGGCGATGTCATCATGGAGCTTGACCCGACGGATACGGATCTCTCGATTGAGCGGACGAAGGCGCAGATTGCACAGCTCGACGCACAGATCCGCTCGACCGGCGGCACGCAGTCGGTCAACTACATGAAGGCGGACTCGGATGAACAGCAGAGCTTCCGCCAGATCGATCAGCAGCGCGCAGCCGTCTCGGCGGCGCAGGCCACGCTCAAGAACAGCCAGATCGACTACAACCGCAAGTCGGCACTGCTCGATGCCGGTGCCATCGCGAAGTCGCAGCTCGACGATGCGGAGATGGCCCTGAATGTCGCGGAGGCCAATGTCACGCAGCAGCAGCAGCTCCTCGACAAGCTGCTGTCGGGCGCGCAGGATACGGGCAATACGGATTCCATAAGCCTGCCGACCATCGCGCAGCAGCGCGAAGCGGCGGGCAATATGAGCAACGACATCGATGCGCTCACGCAGCAGAAGCAGGCGCTCGTCGTGCAGCTCAAGCAGCTCGAAGTCCAGAAGGAGCGCCTGACGCTGCGCGCGCCGGAGGACGGCCGCGTCATCAAGGTCCTCGCGAAGGAGGGCGAGATGGTCGCCGCTGGCACGCCTGTCGTGCTCCTGGAGAGCGACCGCAGCTACTACGACATCTACATCAGCGAGAAGCAGGCGCAGGGCCTATCTGAGGGCGATACGATCACGGGCCGCACGGTCGCGGGCGACAAGTCTGTGCCGGGGACGATCCGCCTCTTGACGAAGGCGCCGGGCTTTGCTGACCTCAAGCAGTCGCGCGAAAAGGGGCAGGCCGACCTCACGGCCTTCCAGGTCCGCATCTACGTGGAGCCGCAGGACGGCGTGATGCCAGGCATGACGATTGGAGTGAACGAACGTGAATTCACTAAGAGATGAGATCCGCTTCCTGTTCTCGGGACAGGGCATGCCGTACGAGAAGGTCTGCCTGATGGTCGCGGCTGTCGTCTGCATCGTCCTGGGCTTCATGCTCAGCAGCAATTTCTCGCACGATGCGAAGGTGGTCGTCATCGATCTCGACAATTCGGCCTACAGTCACGAGCTCACGAGCCGTATCGACGCCTCGGAGTACATGAAGGTCACGGCCGTGCTCAACACGCCGGTCGATCCCTCGACGCTCTTCTACCGCGATCAGGCGGTCGCCGTCATCTACTTCCCGCGCGGTCTCGAGAAGGACCGCTATACGGGTGCGGCGAATCACGTCGGCGTATTCTACGACAACAAGAATACGGCGCAGACTTCTGACATCAAGATCGCGCTCAACGAGCTCATCGGCCTCGACAATGCGGCGGCACAGGGTGACCCGGGCAGCACGAACGACAGCCTGAACGGCACGATCGGGCTGGCAGACCGCAATCTCTTCAATCCGAACGGTTCCAACTACAATGTCGAGGTGCAGGGCTTCCTGTTCTTCTTCGGTTCGATGTTCTTCACGTTCGCGACAATCGGCATGGTGCCGCGGCTGCGCCTCTCGCATCAGCTCGACAAGATCCTGCTCGAGGGCACGCCGTGGGACATCCTCGTGCGCCTCGTGCCGTACGGTGCCTGCCTCATCGTCTCCTTCGTCTTCGGCATGGCCATCCTGCGTATCCTGGGCGATATGACGTTCACGGGCAGCCTGCTGCTGTTCCTCGCCGTCCAGATCTTCTACGTCATGACGGTCGGCACGCTGAGCACGCTGTTCGGCTGGACGGCGGCGAATCCGGGCATTGCGTCCTCGCGCATGATCTTGTTCATCCCGGGCGGCTTTATCTTCGGCGGGCCGACGGGGCCGGTCTCGTTTTATCCGGACTGGGTCGTCGCCGCATCGCATCTCTTCCCGCTGACCTGGGAATATCACTTCGTGCGCGACATCATCTCGCGCGGCGCAGGCTTTGGCGACATCTCGAAGGAGTTTGGCGCCTTCCTGATCTACATGGCTGTCGCACTGATCCTGTTCTGCGCGAAGTTCTTCTCGGCGCGGCGCGCGCTGCTGAAGCACAGGGCAAAGGAAGAGAAGCATCGCCTGCAGCAGTTGAACCTGGCCGATGGCACAGCGATGGGACAGGCGGAGTAAGGGAGAGAGTCTGATGGAAAGAGAAACACTGATCGAGGAGATATCGAGGAGATAAAGACAAGAGAGCCACAGCCCATCCACTGCGACCGCATCCTCGTGCCGACAGATGGCTCGGGGCAGGCCTTCCGGGCCGTCAATGAGGCCATCCAGCTGGCCGCAGTGACGGGCGCGCAGCTGACGCTCCTCATGGTCGTCGATCTCAACAAGCATGTGGCGGCCTTTGAACAGGTCAGCCTCAGCGGCTACGTGCCGGCAGAACTCAAGATCGCGGCATACCAGTTCCTCGCGGACCTCATGCATGTCATCCCGTCGGAGATCAAGGCGAGGACACGCGTTGAAGTCGGCAATCCAAGCGAAGTCATCTGCGATGTAGCCGACGAGGAGCAGAGCAATCTCATCGTCATGGGCTCGCGCGGCTTCGGCACGTTCCGCAGCATGCTCGTCGGTTCTGTCTCGCATTACGTCCTGCAGCAGGCGCACTGCCCCGTGCTCATCGTCAAGGGCATGCCCGATGACTGGGACGATGAGGAGAATTACCTCGCACCTGCTGATGAGTGAGCAGACAATGACATAAGAGAGACATACCAGAATGACAAGATGCCACCTGTTGTAAAATGTATCTACGACAGGTGGCATCTTGTTGTGTCACATAGTATAATAGAGGAGTATTATCGCAATTGGGGAGAGAAAGCTATGCATGTAGAATATCTGATGGGCAATGAGGCCATCGCCATGGGGGCTGTTGCAGCCGGCGTCAATGTCGTCGCCGGCTATCCGGGCACGCCTTCGACGGAGGTCCTCGAGACGGTTGCCCGACACAATCCGGATGGCAAGATCCACGTGGAGTGGTCGACGAATGAGAAGGCCGGCATGGAAGTGGCGGCGGGCGCTGCCTGGTCGGGTGCCCGCGCACTTGTGACGATGAAGCAGGTCGGCCTCAACGTCGCCTCGGACCCCTTGATGAGCCTCGAGTATCTCGGCGTCAAGGGTGGCATGGTCGTGCTCGTCGCCGACGATCCGGGGCCGATTTCTTCACAGACGGAGCAGGATACGCGTCACTTCGCCTCGTTTGCCAAGGTGCCGTGTTTCGATCCTTCGAGCGTGCAGGAAGCGTACGAGATGATCCAGGAGGCGTTCGACTTCTCGGAGCGCTACCACACGCCCGTCTTCCTGCGCCCGACGACGCGCATCGACCACGGCTATGCCTCCATCACGGTCAAGGATGAAAGCGAGTACTGCGTCCATGAGCCGGAAGGCTTCGAGCGCGATCCGGCGCGCTGGGTCATCTTCCCGCGCCTCTCGTACCGGGCGCATCAGGCTATCGAGCAGCGCAATGAGGAGCTTGGTGAGGTCTTCTCGTCGTATGCACGCAATCAGCTGGAGCTGGGCGGCGCTTCGTGCCGCCGCGGCATCGCGACGCAGGGCGTCAGCTACTCGTACGTCGCGGAGACGCTCGCAGAGCGGGCGGATGAGGCGAGAGGAATGCCGCGCGTGTTCAAGGTCGCGACGCCCTTCCCGTTCCCCGAGAAGCTGGCGGTGGAGTTCCTGCAGGGCCTCGACGAGGTGCTCTGCATCGAGGAGCTCGACCCCGTCATCGAACGCGAGCTCATCTTCCTCTGCGGCAAGTACCAGCTACCCGTCAAGATTCGCGGCAAGCTCACGGGCGATGTCAAGCGGGCCGGCGAGAACACGCGCGATACGGTCTACGACGACATCGCCGCCTTTATGGGATGGCCGAAGGCGGAGACCTCGGCGCTGCCGGAGCCGCCCGTCTCCGTCGTGCGTCCGCCGGTCCTCTGTGCTGGCTGCCCGCACCGCGCTTCATTCTACGCGGTTAAGCGCGCGATGAAGGGCCAGAAGAGTGTCTTCTGCGGCGATATCGGCTGCTACACACTCGGCAATGCCATGCCGCTCGACATGGTCGACACCTGCCTCTGCATGGGTGCGGGCATCGACATCGCGCAGGGCATCGGCGCCGTGACGCCCGGCATGAAGTGCTTTGCCTTTGTCGGCGATTCGACCTTCTTCGCCTCGTCGATCACGGGCATCGTCAACGGTGTCTACAATCAGGCGGATCTCACAGTCTGCATCCTCGACAACTCGACGACGGCCATGACGGGCCATCAGCCGCATCCGGGCACGGGCCATACGATGATGGGCCAGATCGTCGACAAGGTCTCCATCGAAGAGACGCTCAAGGGCATCGGCGTCAAGACGGTGCGCACGGTCGATCCGCTCGACCTCGAGGCAGCCATCAAGGCCGTCAAGGATGTGGCATCTGAGCCAGGCGTCAAGGCCATCATCTTCAAGTCGCCGTGCATCGCGATCGTCAAGCCGCTCGGCAAGGCCGAGGTCCTTCAGGACGCTTGCCGCAAGTGCAAGAAGTGCATCCGCGAGATCGGCTGCCCCGGCATCGTCGTCGAGGACGGCAAGATCATGGTCGACGCTTCACAGTGCACGGGCTGCGGCATCTGCGCGGACATCTGCCCGTTCGATGCCATCGAGGTCACATCGTTTGAGAAACGAGAAGGGAGCGCAAAATGATGCAGAAGAATATCATCCTGACGGGCGTCGGCGGACAGGGTACGGTGCTCGCCTCGAAGCTCATCGCGGCGGCCGCGATGAAGAAGGGGCTGCCCGTCATGAGCGCGGAGACGATCGGCATGGCCCAGAAGGGCGGCGCTGTCTTCAGCCACCTGCGCATCGGCGAGGGCGTCAGGAGCCCGATGATACGGCGCGGCACGGCGGACCTCCTGCTGGCCTTCGAGTCGGCGGAAGCCGTGCGCATGCTGCCGTACCTCAAGAAAGACGGCATGGTCGTCGTCAACTCGCATCCCATCATGCCCGTCACGGCGGCGCTCAAGGGCACGGATTACACGGGGGCGGAGATGGTCGCTTATCTCCGGGAGAACGCGGCGCATGTCCTCGTCCTCGACGGTCAGGAGGCCGTCGAGACGATCGGCAACCCGAAGACGCTCAACGTCATCATGCTCGGCGCGGCTCTCGAGAGCGGTGCGCTTGACTTCCTGACGGAAGAAGATGTGCTCGAAGCCATCCGCGAGAAGGTCAAGCCGAAGTTCGTTGCGCTCAACGAGAAAGCCCTGCGCTATGCGTTTGAGTTGGCTCGTCCGTGACGGATGTGTGGATTTTGTCGAAGATAAAGGCAGGTATTTTTATGGAAATCTCGAATGAACAGCTCGCGCTCGTCAATGAGCGCATCGCCCAGCTCCTCCACGCAGACAGCTTCTACGGCAAGCGCCTGCGCGAGCACGGCATCGACGGCGTATCCTCTCCGGAGGACTTCAAGAAACTGCCGTTCTCGGAGAAGAAGGACCTCCGCGACGCCTATCCGCTCGGGCTCATGAGCGTGCCCGAGGAGAAGATCGTGCGCATGCACTCCTCGTCGGGCACGACGGGCAAGCCCGTCATCATTCCGTATACGGCCAAGGATGTCGAGGACTGGGCCACGCAGTTTGCGCGCTGCTATGCGATGGCAGGCGTGACGAATCGCGACCGCGTGCAGATCACGCCGGGCTACGGCCTCTGGACGGCCGGCATCGGCTTCCAGGCCGGCTGCGAGAAGCTCGGTGCCATGGCCGTGCCGATGGGCCCGGGCAACACGGAGAAGCAGCTCCAGATGATGATGGACATGGAGAGCACGGTCCTCTGTGCGACGAGCTCCTATGCACTGCTGCTGGCCGAGGAGATCGAGAAGCGCGGCATCAAGGACAAGATACACCTGCGCAAGGGCATCATCGGCTCGGAGCGCTGGAGCGAGAAGATGAGGAAGTCCATCTGCGAGAAGCTCGGCATCGACGCCTACGACATCTACGGGCTGACGGAAGTCTACGGACCGGGCATCGGCATCAGCTGCGACGCGCACGACGGCATCCACTACTGGGACGACTTCGTCTACATCGAGATCATCGACCCGCAGACGGGCGAGAACCTGCCCGATGGCGAGTGGGGCGAGATTGTCATCACGACGCTGCGCAAAGAGGGCGCGCCGCTCATCCGCTTCCGCACGCACGACCTCTCGCGCATCCTGCCCGGCGACTGCCCGTGCGGCAGCAAGTTCCCGCGCCTCGACACGATCCAGGGCCGCACGGACGACATGGTCAAGATCAAGGGCGTCAACCTCTTCCCGAGCCAGATCGAGGAGATACTCAAGACCTTCCCCGAGGTCTCGAGCGAATACCAGATGCACATCTCGCACCTTGACGGCAAGGACACGATGCGCCTCTACGTGGAGACGAACGGCAGCGTTGACTTCCTCGACCTCGCGAAACGCATCGCCGAGCGCGTCAAGAGCCGCATCGGCTTCACGCCGCTCGTCAAGGTCGTCGAGATCGGTGTTCTACCGCGCTCCGAGAAGAAGACGAAGCGCGTGATCGATACGCGCTATGAGTGAGCCGCAGGAAATCGTCACGGTCTGGCCTGACTTTGCAGAGGATTTCGCCTGCAAGGCCGACCGCTGCCAGCATAGCTGCTGCCGCGGCTGGGAGATTGATATCGACGAGGCGACGGCGGCGTATTATGCATCGCTGGACGGCCCCTTGGGTGAAGCGCTGCGCGCGAACATCGATGCTTTGGCAGACGGCACGCATGCCTTCCACCTGACGGCGGATGAGCACTGCCCCTTCCTGCGCGCGGACGGCCTTTGCCGCCTGATCCGCGAGATTGGCGAGGAGGCGCTATGCGAAGTCTGCACGATGCATCCGCGCTTCTTCATCATGAGTGGCGGTGTCGAGCTTGCGGGCTTTGGCCTGGCCTGCGAGAAGGCGGTCGAACTGCTGCTCTCGGCGGACAGCTTGCGCCTGCGGGCGGAGGGCGAGAGCCAGTCCTTTGACTTTGGCGCGCTGCTGGCGTTCCTCGACAAGGCGGTGCCGCGCGAGTGGCTGCTGCCGCCCGCTCGCCTGACGCTCGCGCAGTTCTCGTTTCTGCTCGCGCAGATGAAGGATACGGAACCCATCGATGACGCCTGGCCACAGCAGCTCACAGCCCTGCGCCTGGATTGCCATAAGCTGCTGCCGCGCTATGCGAAACTTCTCGCTGCGCAGGGAGCGGAGGCGGCAGAGAAGCTCGTCTCCTACATCCTCTACCGCCAGCTCGACAAGGCCGAGCGGTACGGCATGGAGGCGCTTTGCCGCTACGCGCGCTTCAACGTCGTCTTCATCTACCTGCTGGCCGCCGAGACGCAGGACCTGCCTGAGGCCGTGCGCCGCTGGTCGGAGCAGATTGAGTACGACGAAGAAAATACCGCACGCCTCATCCGGGCGTGCGGCAGAGCACCATCGTCCATTCTGTGAATCATGCCTCTGCTGAAAAATAAATTCGTGTTCAGGGCATTGCCTGGCGGGCAAGCAGCTGCTGACGGATGAATTTCATGACGAGCCGCTGGTCTTTTGAGATCTGGCGGCTCTTTTTGGTGATGATACAGCTCGTCAGCGAGAGCGGCGTGTCAAACGGGATCGTGACGATATCGGAAAGAGCGGTGACGGCCTGCTCAAAGAGGATGCTGGGGGCCGTGTGGGTGCGCAGGAGGCTGTATAGTGTAGAGAGGTGCGGCGAGTAGTAGGCGACATTTGGCTCGATGCGCGCCGCGGCGAAGGTGCGCATGAGGAGCCGCGTGACGTAGAACTCCTCCGACAGCAGGACAAGAGGTCCCCGGGCGGCTTCTGCCAGGCTGATGCTCGGGCGGTCTGCCAGTGGATGGCCGGGCCAGACGATGAATTTGACAGGACGGGAGTCGATGCGCCGATACTGGAGGTCGGGAAGCGTGGAGCCATCGTAGTTGACGACGGCGAGATCGACTTTTTCCTCCTGCACGAAGCGGGCTGCTTCCACCCCGTACGGCTCGATGATGTCGAGCTGTATCTCCGGGTGTTCGTGCTGGAAGGTGTGAAGCAGGCGCGGGATCAAGAAGGAGGCCTGCTGCTGCGGGATGGCGAGGCTGATCTTGCCGTGACGGCAGCTCATCTCGCGCACGCCGTCTTCGAATGCATCGACTTCGCGCAGGAGCGCGGTGACTTTCTGATAGAGCTTCTGCCCGTCCTGGCTGATCCGGATCGTGCGGCCGGCGCGCAGGAAGAGGTTGAGCCCTGTCTCATCTTCGATGGTCTGCATGGCCTGGCTCAGTGTCGACTGGGCGATGTGCAGCTCTGCTGCGGCATGTGTGATGTTCTGAAGCCGGCAGACGACCAGGAAATAGCGCATTTGCTGAATCGTCATGGAATCATCTCCTATCAGACGTTATGTTGTGGCTGCCATACAATTGTACCGCACCTCTGTCGAAAAACCAATCGGTTTAACCGATGGATTTATCGGATTTATCCGTTTTTCAAATCGCCTTCTCCATGTCATAATAAAGATGTCAAAAGAAAAGAGCTCTGAAAACAGATACATGCATCATAGGAGAAATGGAGAGTGATTATCATGACGAAGAAGAATATCCTGATCGGCATCGCAGCAGCAATCCTTTTTGTATTGCCGGTTTCTGTCAATATCGCTTTGGCTGGCACCGCCGAGAGCACGGAACGAGTACAGCCCATCCCGACGGTATACACGGGAAATTCCAGTTATGCCGATGATGCGATGGATTGTGATTATGTGCTGGAGTGAATGATTTGCTACATCCAAACAGAACACCCCGCGCTGCAAGACTTGCTTGCCAGTGTGGGGTGTATTTTTTTAGATCATCGCAGGGAAATGGCCAGCAGGTGTCTTGTCTTAGAAGGTTGCGCGGGACTTTCGGCCTGCGCTAGAATAGAGGAAAGGGGGCGATTGGATGAAGCGGCTTGTCATGCATGTGGATATGGATGCGTTCTTTGCTTCAATTGAGCAGCGCGATCACGAGGAGTACCGCGGGAAGCCGCTGATTGTCGGCGGGCTTTCCGGGCGCGGTGTCGTTTCGACCTGCTCCTACGAGGCGCGACGGTTCGGCGTGCACTCGGCGATGCCAATCGTGCGGGCGAAGCGGCTCTGCCCGCAGGGCATCTTTATCGAAGGCGACTACGCGCATTACCGCGCGGTGTCGCAGGAGATCTTCGCGATCTTTGCGCGCTACGCGCCCGTTGTCGAGCCGCTGTCCATCGACGAGGCGTTTCTCGATATCACGGGCATGGAGCTCCTGATGGAGTCGCCGCGCGCTTATGCCGAGAAGCTCAAGGCGGAGATCCGCGAAAAGACGGGCCTCGTCGCCTCTGTCGGCATCGCGCCGAATAAATTCCTCGCGAAATTGGCCTCGGATCTCGAGAAGCCGGACGGCCTCGTCATCATCACGGAGGAGGGGAAGCAGGCCGTCCTCGACCCGCTGCCAGTCGGCCGCATCTGGGGTGTCGGCGAGAAGACGGCAGCCAGGCTCGAAGCGCTGCGCATCCGCACGATTGGCCAGCTCCGGCGGACGCCGCGCGAGAAGCTCGTCCGTAGCCTTGGCGCGCATATGGCGGACCATCTGCTCGCGCTGGCCTCGGGCATGGATGCGCGGCCTGTGGCGCCGCGCGAAGCGGCGAAGTCCATCGGCAAGGAAGTCACATTCCCCGCGGATATCGAGTCCGTCGAGGAAGTGGAGCGGGTACTTCTCGACCTTGCGGAGAAAGTCGGCTACCGCCTGCGCCGCAAGGGCTGCAAGGGGCGGACCATCCAGCTCAAACTGCGCCTCGGCGACTTCCGCACCTACACGAGGAGCCGCACCTTGGCGGAGGCGACGTGCTACGACCGCGACATCTACGAGACAGCGCTCGCGCTCTACCGGGCGCTCGGCGTGCATCAGGGCATCCGCCTGCTCGGCATCGCTATTTCCGGCTTTGAAACTTCAGGCGCCATCTCACTCTTTCACGAGGAGGTGCGCAAGGAGAATCTCTACGCTGCCATCGATTCCATCAAGAAGCGCTTCGGAGAGCAGGGCATCACTAAGGCGCATCTGCTCAAGAGAGAACGTGCGGATGATGGCGATAAAGAGGATGAGGTGTGAAAAATATTATAGGAAAAGGGCAGCAAGTCTGCTAAAATAAGAAAAGATACGATACGACTCCGAGCGAAATCCGCTAAGGCCGGGCATCATGGGCTGGCTATGTGGACGAGCCAGGGTCCCGGGGGAAACGCCGGGGCCTTCCGTGATTGAAAAGGGGCGAAATCCAAGGGGCGAAGACCATCCTTTTGCAATTGCGGGAGGATGGTCTTTTTGATTGATTTTTGATGATTCGCACAATATGAGCGTGTGCAGCAGATAGGAGAGATGAGCGCGATGAAGGAAATCAGGACAGTCGATGCAGTCGGGCAGGTGCTCTGCCACGATATCACGCAGATCGTGCGCGGCGTGACGAAGAATGCGCGGTTCCGCAAGGGCCATGTGATCCAGGAAGAGGACGTCCCCGTACTGCTCTCGCTCGGCAAGGACCACATCTACGTCTGGGATGAGGATGCGACGGAGATGCACGAGAATGAGGCGGCCGATGTCCTGCGCGAGCTCTGCCAGAACGAGCACATGACGGCGACGGCGCCGAAGGAGGGCAAGATCGAGCTCATCGCGGACTGCGACGGCGTATTCCAGGTCGATGAAGACCGCTTTGATGCGGTCAATGAGCTCGAGGATGTCACGATCGCGACGCTCGCGCAGAACATGCCGGTCAAGAAGGGCATGAAGCTTGCGGGCATGCGCGTGACGCCGCTCTTCATTGCACGCGAGAAGATGGAGGAGGTGCGCCGCACGGCAGGTACGGAGCCGCTCCTTCGCCTGCTGCCGTACCGCAAAGATCTCAAGGTCGGCGTCGTGACGACAGGCACGGAGGTCTTCCTCGGCCGCATCGAGGACACGTTCACGCCGGTCATCGCGGCAAAGCTCAAGAAATTCGGCCTGACGATCGCGGAGCACCGTCTGTCGGATGACGTGACGGAGCACACGAAGGCGGCTATCGAGGAGCTCCTGGACCTCGGCATGGACATCATCCTCTGCACGGGCGGCATGAGTGTCGACCCCGACGACCGCACGCCGGCGGCCATCCGCGATGCCGGCGTCGACATCGTGACGTACGGAGCACCTGTGCTGCCGGGCGCGATGTTCCTGCTCGGCTACTCTGCGCGCGAGGGGCGTGAGGTCACGGTCATGGGGCTGCCTGGCTGTGTCATGTTCGACAAGGCAACGGTCTTCGACATGATCCTGCCGCGCGCGATTACCGGTGACCGCGTGACGCGCAAGGAGATCCGCCACTTCGGCATCGGCGGCCTCTGTATGCGCTGCGAGGTCTGCCGCTATCCCATCTGCCCCTTCCAGAAGTAAAGCGAGGTTGCTCATGCAGGATATTTCTCTGGAGCAGGCCATCTCGGTCCTGCTCGAACACACGAAGAAAATCGAAGCCGTCGAGGAGGTGCCTCTTTTAGAGGCGCTCGGGCGCGTCCTCGCTGAGGATGCTGTCGCGACATTTGACAATCCGCCGTTCGACCGCTCGCCGCTCGACGGCTACACCTTTGCGGCCGCCGGCACGAAGGGGGCGACGAAGGAGGCACCGGCTGCCTTTACGGTCATCGGCGAGGAGTGCGCCGGGGATTTCTTCGCGGCAGAAGTGCCAGCGGGCTCGGCTGTGCGCCTGATGACGGGCGCGGCCATCCCAAAGGGCTGTGACTGCGTCGTGCGCCAGGAAGATGTCACGGTGGAGGATGGCCGCATTTTTGTGCCGTACGAGCTCCACCATCACGAGAACTACTGCTTTGCGGGCGAGGATGTCCGCAAGGGGACACGGGCTGTCGAGCGTGGTACGGAGCTCACGGCGGCACATCTCGGCGTGCTTGCGAGCCTGGGTTTCGGCACGGTCAAGGTCCTCCGCCGTCCGCGCGTCGCAATCGCGAGCACGGGCGATGAGCTCGTGCTGCCGGGTGAGCCGCTGCGCCCCGGCAAGATCTACAACAGCAACCTCTACGCTCTTGCGGGCAGGCTGCGGGAACTCGGCTTTGAGCCGGAGGTGCTTGGTATCCTGCCGGATGACGCCGAACAGGCGGCTGCTGTCATCGCTGACTGGCAGGCGAAGGCGGACCTCTTCCTGACGACGGGTGGCGTCTCGGTCGGCAAGAAGGACATCATGCACGAGGTCGTCCGCCTCATCGGCACGCGCCTCTTCTGGCGCGTCTGCATCAAGCCGGGCGCTCCTGTCATCGCCTACACGGTCGGCAATATGCTCGGCATCGCGCTCTCGGGCAATCCGTTCGCGTCCTACGCGACGTTCGAGCTCCTGACGCGCCCCGTACTCGAAGCGTTCTCGGGCCGCAGCTCTGTCGCAGGCCGTGCGGTCGAGGGCTTCCTCGCCGATGCATTCCCGAAGCCGAGCTACGGGCGGCGCTTCATCCGCGCGCATTACGAGGCGGGCATCTTCGAGATCCCGGCGCAGCACGACTCGGGCTCGCTCTTCTCGGCGGCTGGCTGCAATGCGCTGATTGACATCCCGGCCGGCACGGGGCCTCTCATGGCCGGCACGCGGGTCAAGGGCGTTCTTCTTTGAGGTGATAGTATGTACGACCGCTACCAACGAAAAATCGAATACGTGCGCATCTCGCTGACGGACCGCTGCAACCTGCGCTGCCGCTACTGCATGCCAGAAGATGGCGTCGAGAAACTCCGGCACGAGGACATCCTGCGCTTTGACGAGATCGTCCGCATCGTGCGGGCGCTGGCCTCGCTCGGCGTGCGCAAGGTACGGCTGACGGGCGGCGAACCGCTCATCCGGCGAAACGTCGTCGAGCTCGTGCGCGAGATCCGCTCTGTGCCGGGCATCGAGTCCGTCGCGCTGACGACGAACGGCGTCCTGCTCGCGGACATGGCTGAAGACCTCGTGCAAGCCGGGCTCACGGGCGTCAACATCAGCCTCGACACGCTCAAGGCGGCTTCCTTTACGGAGCTCACGCGGCGCCCATTCTTCGCGCGCGTCGAAGATGGCATCGAGGCCATCGCGGCGACGGGGCTTCGCGATGTCAAGTTCAACTGCGTGCCGATCGCAGGCGTCAATGAGGCGGAATTGCCGGAGCTCGTCGCGCGCTTCACGCGTGAGCGACCCTGGAAGTTCCGCTTCATCGAGCTCATGCCGATTGGCTGCGCCTACGAGGCGGGACTCAGAGGCCTGCCGATGGCGGAGGTCAGGAGCAGCCTCGAGGCTGCGTTTGGCCCGCTGCGGCCCGTCCTGCCGGAGCGCGGCGTTCACGGCCCTGCCGTCTACTACCAAGCTGATGGCTTTGCGGGGCAGGTCGGCTTCATCGACGCGATGGAGCATCAATTCTGTTCCTCGTGCAACCGCGTGCGGCTGACGGCGGAGGGCTTCCTGAAGCTCTGCCTCAATGCGAGGACGGGCACGGACCTCCGGGGACTGCTGCGCAGCGGCATGAGCGATGACGGGCTCAGGCATGCCCTGCAGCAGGCAATCTACCACAAGCCGCAGGAACATTATTTCAAGGCGGCATCGTATGACGAGAAGGACAGCCGGGCCATGTATCAGGTCGGCGGCTGATGGCAAGCGGATAGAGATAGAAGCATATCCGGATAGAATGGAGGATACTCATGGGAACGATCAAGGCACTCTGCATCAGTGAGAAGAAGGGCACGCTCAAGACGCCGGTACACAAGGCGCTCTTCCAGACGGAATGGGGCATGGTCGGCGATGCGCACGCGGGCAGATGGCATCGTCAGGTCAGCTTCCTCGGGCTCGCGGAGATCGAGGAGTTCCGCAAGCGCGGCATCGATGTCAAGCTCGGCGCCTTCGGCGAGAACATCGTCGCGGAGGGCTTCCACTTCAAGGAACTGCCGGTCGGCACGCGCCTGCGCGCGGGCGAGGTCTGGTTCGAGATCACGCAGATCGGTAAGGAATGCCACAAGAGCTGCGCGATAAGGAGTCAGGTCGGCGACTGCATCATGCCGCGCGAGGGCGTCTTCGCGCGCGTGCTGCACGGCGGCTGGATCGAAGAGGGCGACTCGCTCGAGATCGTCGAGGAGAAGATGCCGCTCGATGCGGCCATTATCACGGCGAGCGACAAGGGCAGCAAGGGGCTGCGCGAGGACGAGAGCGGCGCGAAGGTGCAGGAGATGCTCGAGGCAGCTGGCTACACGGTGGCCGAGAAGGTCATCCTGCCCGACGAGCAGCACGACCTTGAGCACAAGATGCGCTCCTTCGGTGACCGCGGCATCGCGCTCGTCGTCACGACGGGCGGCACGGGCTTCTCGGTCCGCGACGTCACGCCCGAGGCGACGCTTGCCGTCTGCGAGCGCCTGGCGCCAGGCATCCCTGAAGCGATGCGCGCCCTCTCGATGCAGGTGACGCACCGCGCGATGCTGAGCCGCGCACAGGCCGGCATCTACAAGCGCACGCTCATTGTCAATCTGCCAGGCAGCCGCAAGGCCGTCGAGGAATGCCTGAGCTTCGTGCTGCCGGAGCTCTTGCATGGCATCGAGATCCTGCGCGGCGATGCCAGCGAATGTGCGCGCAAGTGACGCGATAGAGGAGAGACAATCGTGGAATTTTCGGATGCTTCACTGCTGATCATCGCGGGCGGCAAGAGCTCGCGCATGGGGCGCGATAAGCGCTTCCTGTCATATGATGGCGAGGGGCTGCTCGAGCGGCTCGCGCGCAGGGCGACAGCCCTGCCCTTTGCGGAGCGCTGCCTCTGCGTGGAGCAAAGGACGCCTGCCCTGCAGGATATTGCTGAGCGCTATGGCCTGACGCTCGTCGAAGACGGTGTGCAGGGCCGGGGTCCGATGGAAGGCCTGATGCGCGGCCTGTCGCAGATCGAAGCGGACTATGCGCTGGCCGTCTCGTGCGATATGCCGTTCCTCGAGCTCGCGGAGCTCCGGCCTCTCTTGAAGGCAGCGGAGGAGGGAAGCTGTCAGGCCGTCCTGCCTCGCGCAGGGCGCCGCCAGCCGCTGGCAGCCCTCTATCGCCGGGACCTCTCAGCGCGCTTTGCAGAGGCCCTCGCGAGGGGGGAGCGCAAGCTCGGTATCGTCATAGAATCTGTCCCGCACGCTTATGTGGATTTCCCGGACGCGGCGTTGTTTTTCAATGTCAACACCGTTGCCGACTGGCATCTGGCCTGCGGGCGCATGGCCAACGAACGGCGCAGCCGCCCGCTCGTGACGATCTCGGCGCCCGTCTCGAACACGGGCAAGACGACGTTCATCGAGCGCGTGTTGCCGGAGCTTCGCGCGCGGGGCATCCGCGTCGGTGTCGTCAAGGGCGACTGCCACGGCTACGATGTCGACGAGCGGGGCAAGGACAGCTGGCGCTTCAAGGAGGCGGGCGCTGCGGGCGTCGCCGTCGTCTCGCCGAACGGCTACTTTATCGAGCAGCGGACTAAAACGAGGGCTGATCTCGCCGCAATAGCCGCAAGGCTCACAGATGTTGACCTCGTGCTCATCGAGAGCCGCCGCCACGGCACGGCCCCGCGCATCGAGCTCTTCCGCGAGCGCGGCGAGCTCACGCTGCCTTGTGATGCAGCGGCCTGCTTCACCAAGCCGCAACAGGGATTGACGGAGGTCAGGGAATACGCCCTCGACGATGCGGCGAAGGCGGCAGAGGTCATCGTCTTCCTCATGGGGAATAAGCGAATAGGTGTTTGAAATCAGGTGACAGCCTGCTCATTCGAGCAGGCTGTTTTTGTGTCAGGCTAGTTTTTCATCGCATCTGTGAAAAAAGTTGTTTACAAGCGGATTAAGAAGTGCAATAATAATAAAAAATGATACGAAAACATATCAATAAATTTTAATAATGCAAAATAGGAGGAAGCTATGGTGCAGGCAAGAGAGGAAGAACTCATCGATTACCCCGTCATCCGCTATGTGAGCGAGAAGGATTCCTTTGTGGACGATCACAAGTACACATCTATGGAGTGCTATCTTGACATCTACCTCAATGGAAAGCGCTTTACGACATCATTCTGTTCACCGGGTGACCACACGGACCTCGTCATCGGCATCCTGGCGCAGATGGGCCAGATTCGCACGTACGACGACATCGTCCGCATGGATATCGACGAGGAGACGCTGCAGGCCACGGTCGTGACGACGGCGGAGGCACAGGCATGGGCCGCCGGCAATGCGACAGACCCGCGCTATTTCCGCGCCCGCGAGATCCTGGACTGCGAGCCGGAGAAGATTTTCGAACGTCCGCGCGATGTGCGCTTCAGGGCCGGCGATATCCTCGCCTGTGCCGACAAGCTGCTCGCAGAACTCGCGGCCACGCACGAGAAGACGAATGGCGTCCACAGCGGCATCATCTGGGACCAGCAGGCCGAGAAGATCCTCGTCTTCCGCGAGGACATCGGCCGCCACAATGTCTTTGACAAGCTCTACGGCTGGACGCTGCGCAACCATGTCGACATCACGGACAAGATCATCATCTTCAGCGGGCGCTGCTCGTCGGAGATGATGATGAAGCTCGGCCGCATGGGCATCTCGACGGTTGCGGCGAAGTCCGTGCCGACGACGCTCTCGCTGGCTCTCGCCAAGAAGCTCGGCATCACGCTCGTCGCGCGCATGGCCCCGGGCAGTTTCTGCATCTACACGAACCCGCAGCGCATCATCTGCTGACCGGTCGCTTAAGTCGATGTAAATACCATTTACATAAATACACGTATCAAAGGAGAGAGATTAAGATGGATTTGAGCAGACGCGATTTTCTCAAGGCCACCGGCATCGGCGGCATCAGTCTGGCACTTTCCAGCCTCGGCTTCGACCTCAATGAGGCCAAGGCAGCAGCTCATACGTTCAAGCTCAAGGGGGCACGTGAGTTCACGTCAATCTGCCACTTCTGCGCCTGCGGCTGCGGCGTCATCGGCTATGTGAAGGACGGCAAGCTCATCAACCTCGAGGGTGCGACGGACAGCCCGATCAATCGCGGTGCGCTCTGCAGCAAGGGACTCGGCTACGCGACGATCCCGAACTCGAAGGAGCGCGCGACGAAGCCGCTGTACCGTGCACCGGGCAGCGATCACTGGGAGGAGATCAGCTGGGATGAGGCTATCGATCGCGCGGCGAATGCCATGAAGAATGCCCGCGAGAAGGGCTGGAAGCAGACCGAAGAGATTGACGGCGAGACGTATGAGGTCCGCCGCACGGACGGGCTCGCCTTTATCGGCGGCTCTCAGATCAACAACGAGGAATGCTACCAGAACATCAAGATGGCCCGCGCACTCGGCGTCGTCTACATCGACAATCAGACGCGCGTCTGCCATGCCAATACGCCGCCTGCCATGAGCGCTGCCTTTGGCCGCGGTGCCATGACGAACCCGTGGGGCGACCTCAAGAATACGAAGCTCGTCTGGATCGAGGGCTCGAACCTCGCGGAATGCCATCCGATGGGCCTCAAGAATGTCATGAAGGCGCGTGAGCAGAACGGCACCAAGATCGTCCACGTCGACGTCCGCTACACGCGCACGTCGAAGATCGCGGACGAGTTCTTCCAGCTGCGCCCGGGCACGGACATCGCCTTCATGGGCTACATCATCTCGCAGATGCTCGAGCGTGAGAAGTTCGACAAGGATTACGTGCTGCGCAATACGAACGCTGCCTGCCTGCTGCGCGACGACTTCTCGTTCCACGACGGCCTGTTCTCCGGCTTCGATGAGGCCAAGAAGTCGTACACGGACAAGAAGAGCTGGGGCTATGCGCTCGGCGCGGACGGCAAGCCGCAGAAGGCCGATGATCTCTTTGCACCGAACACGGTCCTCTCGCGTCTCAAGGAGTTCTACAGCCGCTACACGGTCGAGATGGTCTCGAATGTCACGGGCATGCCGGCCGATGACATCCAGCGCGCTGCCGACATCTGGGTCAACCACGAGGGCCCGGCCATCATCATGTACGCGCTCGGCATGACGCAGCATACGATCGGCGTCCAGAACATCCGCTGCTTTACGATCATGCAGCTGCTCAAGGGCAACATCGGCATCCCGGGCGGCGGTATCATCGCCATGCGCGGGCAGCCAAACGTTCAGGCCTCGACGGATTTTGGCATCGAGTTCAACATGCAGCCGGGTTACCTCGTCGCGCCGACGCACAAGACGAACACGCTCGCGAAGTGGACGGATGCCTTCGGCACGTTCCGCCGCAAGTGGTACGTCAACATGACGAAGGCATGGTTCGGCGAGCACGCGACGGCCGAGAATGACTACGGCTTCAATTACGGCGCCATCCGCAACGGCAATCATCCAGATTCCATCTACGCGATCTTCGAGGATGCATGGCGCGGCACGATGCACGCGCTCTACCTCTGCGGCCAGAACCCGCACGTGACGAATGCCAATGCCGGCCTCGTCCACGACGGCCTCTGCAAGATGGACTCCCTCATCGTGCAGGATATCTTCATCAATGAGACGGCGGAGTTCTGGAACCGTCCGGGAGACAATCCGGCTGACATCCAGACGGAGGTCATCTTCCTGCCGGCCTGCTCCTACCTCGAGCGCGAGGGCTCCATCACGAACTCGATGCGCCTGATCCAGTGGCGCATGAAGGGCCCGGATACACTCGGCGATTCGAAGCCGGACTACGAGATCAACGACATGCTCTGGAAGCGCATCCGCGAGCTCTACGCGGACTCGACGGAGACGAAAGACGATCCGATCAAGTTCATGACCTGGGACTACCGTGAGGACCACTACCTCGAGGACATCATGAAGGAGATCAGCGGCTACGATGTCGCGACGGGAACGGTCGTCAACGGCATCGGCGAGCTCAAGGACAACGGTGAGACGGCCTCTGGCATGTGGATCTACGCAGGCTACTACGGCCGCGAGGGCAATATGACGGCGCGCCGCGGTCAGGAAGACCCGGGCAATGTCGGCATCTTCCCGAAGTTCGGCTGGGCATGGCCGGACAACATCCACATCCTCTACAACCGCGCTTCGTGCCTCGCAGACGGCAGCCCCGCAGACAAAGAGCATCCGCTTGTCTGGTGGGATGCGGCAGCGGGCAAGTGGACGGGCTACGATGTGCCGGATGTCGGCAATCGCACGGCCGGTCCCTCGACGCCGGCAGGCCAGAAGCCGTTCCGCATGAACGGTGAGGGCATCGCGCGCATCTACGCTGCACCGTATCAGGATAAGAATCCGGACGGTACGACGCGCGACGCATCCTCGACGCCGGTCGACGGTCCAATCCCCGAGCACTACGAGCCGTTCGAGAGCCCGACGCACAATGCGATGCACGAGAATGAGAACGCACAGCACAACCCGTGCATCAAGTACCCGCGCCTGCCGGAGAAGCAGCCAATCGGCACGAAGGACAAGTTCCCGTACGTGCTCTGCAGCTCGGGCATCGCGGAGCACTGGTGCTCCGGCACGGTCACGCGCAACATCCCGTGGCTCAATGAGCTCGTCAAGGAGAACTTCATCGAGATCAGCGAACAGCTCGCCAAGAAGATCGGCGTCAAGGCCGGCGACAAGGTCAAGGTCAGCTCGGCCCGCAGCTCTGTCGTCGTCAAGGCGATGGTCACGAAGCGCGCGCAGCCGCTGACGGTCAACGGCGAGGAGACGCACATGGTCTGGATGCCGTACTCCTTCGGATTCAAGGGCCTCTCGACGGGCCCGAGCACGAATTACCTGACGAATGATGCGCTCGACCCGAACTCCGAGGAACAGGAGTTCAAGGCTTGCCTCGTCAACGTAGAGAAGGCATGAGGTATTGATGATGGAAAAGAATCGAAAGGATTGCCAGGCGATGTGGCAGGACTACTTCGCGCAGCATGGCTATCTCGAGCAGACGGCCGGCTGGCAGCTCGCACTCGAGGGCCTGCTTGGCGAAGCGCTGACGCCTGTCGCGTTCCCCGAGAAAGCATCCTGGAAGGCGATGACGAAGGACGGCCTGCCGCTCTTGCAGCACAGCGAGCTGCAAGAGCATATGGCCGAAGCAGCGGCAGCCTCATTCGGCCGCGCCATATCCGAGCTGCTCGCGAGCGAGCAGCTGACGATGCCGGATGGATTGCGCCAGTCGTTCGCCTCGATGCGCACATTTACCGATACACCGGAGGAGGCAGCTGCCTTCTTTGCGTTGCTTCTTCAGCAGGCGGATGCGCGCATCCATGCTTTCGCAGAAGCGCGCGGACTCCATGAGACAGGCCTGCGCCTCCTCGGCTGGGCCGTCGTCGATGCGCTCGTGCCGGCAGAGGCCAAGGATGCAGCCGTCTGGGAAGAGATCGGCTGGAAGCGCAATTACTGTCCGGTCTGCGGCAGGCCACCTGTCTTGGCTGTCCTGCGCAAGGAGCAGCAGGGCCGCGCACGCTTCCTCGTCTGTGACGGCTGCCACACGGTCTGGCCGTACGCGCGCGTCGGCTGCGCCTACTGCGGCAACCAGGACCTCGAGAAGATGAAGGTGCTGGAGCCGGAGGGGGAAGAAGAGATGCGCCTCGATGTCTGCGAGGAATGCCACACATACCTCAAGACGTATCAGGGCGGCAAGCAGATGGACCCGAAAGCGCCGGACGGTCCGGATGCATCTGAGATCATCTACCGGCATGACTGGGCGACGCTCCACCTTGACCTCCTGGCTCAGGAGCAGGGGCTCGTGAAGCGGGGCAGTGTACTGCTGGCCGCTGCGCCGGTTTTCGATGAAGGGGAGGAAAAGTAAATGGCACAAGAAATGGCAATGCTGCACGACATCGCGCGCTGCAGCGCCTGCAGGGCCTGCATGGTCGCCTGCAAGCAGTGGCATGACCTGCCGGCTGACATGTCGACCCCGTTCGAGGGTCAGTACCAGTCGCATGCCACACTGACACCGACGACGTGGAACCTCATCCGCATGACGGAGCGCACGGACGCGAAAGGCAAATTCCACTGGGATTTCGTCAAAGTCCAGTGCATGCACTGCGGCGATCCCGCCTGTGCGAAGGGCTGCCCGGAAGAAGCCATCGACAAGCTCGACTCGGGTGCTGTCGTCATCAACGCCGACAAGTGCGTTGGCTGCGGTTACTGCGTGGCCAACTGCCCGTTCGATGTCCCGAAAATCAACAAGGAGACGCACAAGTCGACGAAATGCGACCTCTGCTTCGACCGCATCGAAGAGGGCATGACGCCGTCGTGCGCCAAGACCTGCACGGCCGATGCCCTGCAGTTCGCACCGTACGAGGAGATCGAGGAGATCGCGCGCCAGCGCGTCAAGGAGCTCCAGGAAGACGGCTATCCGGATGCCAACGTGTTCAACCCGCAGGGCGTCGGCGGCGTCCACATGATCTACGTGCTGCCGGAGAAGCCGGAAGTCTACGGCTTCAAGCCGCAGGCCAAGACGCCTGTCTCCATCGACATCTGGAAGGACGTCGTGCGCCCGCTCGGCAAGGTCGCCGGTGTCGGCGCGCTCGTCGGCGTGCTCGGCCTCGCTGCCGTCAAGGGCATGAGGGGCAAGAAAGACGATGACGAGAACGGGAAGGGGGAGAAGTGATGTCCAAGAACGTAACCTACATCAAGCGCCATAAGAAGGGGTTCATCTACTTCCACTGGATCAACGCCGTGACGTTTTTCCTGCTATTCCTGACGGCGATGCCGCTCTACACCAATAAGTTCCTGTTCCTCTACGAGGCTTTCGGTGCAGAGACGCTGCAGACCATGCACCACATGCTCGGCGTCATCTTCATCCTGAACCCGATCGTCGCCCTGCTCATCACGGCGCGTTCCGGCATCCTGACGCTGATCCGCGAGGTCCTGCACTTCGACAAGGACGATGTGAAGTTCCTCGTGAAGTTCCCGGCAGAGCTCATTGGCAAGGAGCCGGAGGGCATGCCGAAACAGGGCTTCTACAACGGCGGTGAGCGCATGAACATCCTGCTGCAGGCGCTGCTGTGGCTCGGCTTCGTCGTCTCGGGCCTCACGCTCTGGCTCGGTGCCGGTCACATCTCGCCGGCCATCCGCACCTGGATGATCCCGCTGCACAGCATCTGCGCCGGCCTCGGCTTTGCCGCAGCGATCGGCCACATCTACCTGGCCATCGGCGTCAACCCGGATTCGTTCCAGGGCATGCGCGACGGCACGGTCAAGGAGAGCTATGCCAAGCACCACCATGCAAAATGGGTCGAGGGCCTCGAGAAGGAGGGCAAGCTCGAGACAGTGGAGCGCACGGTCAAATGAGCGAGGCAATCCATCTGCCCATCTTTCCATAAAAAAATCCTGCTGCATCGCTTTGCAGCAGGATTTTTTCGTGGGCTGGCGAATATCAATAATGTATTCGATTCAGTGAGTTAAGTGAGAAAGAAGGGATCAATCATGATCTGCAGGAAATGTGGCTGTATGCTGGAATCGGGGACGCGGATCTGCCCCTTCTGCGGCGAGCCCGCGACGCTGGCGGCCAGCCCCGTCTCGGAGGGCATGCCGGAGCTCGTGCTGCTCAAGGATCTGGCGCCGGTGCCGGCGACGCGCAAGGAGACGCTCGTGGAGCTGCGGCGCCTTGCGCCGTATTTTGAGGAGCTTGACGACAAGTACGCGACGCTCGCCGACCTCTGGCTCAAGTCGGCCTACTGGCAGCAGCCGTCCAAGGTGCGCTGGATTATCGGCGGCTTCCTGCTGGCGCTTCTGCTCTACCTGATCGTCGGCATCCACCTGCCGGCGATGGCCGCCTGGATCTTCGTCGTGCTCTGGGGCGTGATTTCCTACTTCGGCTACAGCCGTTCCGCCTCGCATTACGCATCGTGTCTTCGGCAGAACGAGCGCGCCATCCGCGATATCGAGAACACGATACGCCGCCACTACAATGAGGCGAAGGACTGCTTCCTGCCGCTCGACTACACGGCCCCCTCTGTGCTGCGCGAGCTCATCGCGGGCCTCGACTCCGGCATGATCGCCTCGTTCGAGGATTACCGCATCAATAATTGAGGCAAAAAAATGCTGCATCATATCCATGGTGTAGCATTTCTTATTGCAATTTTGGCCGGTCAGCCGATGATCCAGGAGACGAAGTAGATGCAGAGCGGGATCGTCACGCAGGCGATGCCGATGACATCGATGTAGACGCCCGTGCGGATCATCTTCGTGATGGGGATGTAGCCCGAGGCGTATACGATGGCGTTCGGCGGCGTCGAGACCGGCAGCATGAAGCCGAGCGATGCCGAGAGCGCGATGGCGACCGAGACGGGGACGGGGTTTATGCCGGCCGAGATGGCGGCCGTGATGGCCAGCGGGCCGATCATGTTTGTCGCGGCTGTGTGGCTCGTGAGCTCCGAGAGCAGCAGGGCCATGATGGAGAAGATGGCGACCATGGCGATGGCAGACGGCTCGCCGCCCATCATCGCGATGATGCTGTCGCCGACCCACTTCGAGAGGCCTGTCTTGTACATCATGCCGCCCATCGCGAGGCCACCGCCGAAGAGGATCAGCGTGCCCCACTCGATGCCGTCACGCGCATCCTTCCACGTCAGTGTGAACTCGCGCTTCTTGAAGTTGACGGGCAGTAGGAAGAGCAGCAGGGCGCCGAGCATGGCGGCGACAGCCTCAGGGAAGAGGCGGTTGTACATCTTGAGCACCGGCGAGGTGCTGCCGAGTGCGATTGAGAGAAAGCCCGGCAGGATCCAGAGAATGACGGAGACGCCGAAGCAGATGACCGTGTTCTTCTGGGCGCGCGTCCAGTGGCCGAGTTCGCGAAGCTTGTCATGGATGAACTGCTCAGCGCCCTCAATCTTCGTGACATCGGCCGGGAACATGCGCGCGAGCACGATGTAGGCGATGATGAAGTAGAGGATCATCGCGATGACGCCCCAGGTCATCCACTCGAAGAAAGAGACGTGGATGTCGCACATCTGGTCGAGGAAGCCGAGCATGATGAGGTTCGGCGGCGTGCCGATCGGCGTCAGGACGCCGCCAATCGAGCAGGCGTAGGCCGTCATGAGCATGAGTCCAGTCGCGTACTTGTAGTCGTAGAGGTCGATGTTGCGGCCGTTAGCGGCAAACATCTCCTTGATGGAGGCGAGCAGTCCGAGGCAGATCGGGAACATCATGGCCGCCGTGGCCGTGTTGCTGATCCAGCCGGAGCAGAGCGCCGCGGCGAGGCCGATGGCCAGGAAGATGCGGCGCGGATTGGAGCCGACCCAGGACCGCGAGAGCAGCCAGTAGGCGAAGCGCTTGTCGATGCCGTGCGTCATCATGGCCTTCGCGAGGATGAAGCCGCCCATGAACAGGAAGATCATGGGATTGGCAAAGGCGGCGAATGCCATGCTGACGGGGACGACGCCCGTCATGACGGCGAGTGTCGGGCCGATGAGCGAGGTGACGGGGATGGAGACGGGCTCCGTGATCCACCAGATGGCGACGAGGACCATGATGGAGAGGAGTTTATGCGCTTCGAGCGTCAGCCCGTCGATCGGCGTGAAGAATACGAGCAGGGCCAGCAGCGGGCCGCCGAACAGGCCAACCGTGCGGCGGCGGCGGTCAAAGAGCTGCTCCGCCCGCTTGACGGCCAGGGCTTCTTGATTGATCTTGTTCATGGATGATGCCTCCCTTTCTGTATGTCGTGTTTCATGTTGAGTGGATATCCTGTTGACTGCGCATGTCTTTGTGTTACATATCTTATGATATAGAAATATCTGAACTTTTTCAATAGAAAAATGCTATCCAAACGATTCTTTTTAGGAATAGTTGGATAGCATCGTGCGGGAATAGCTTCAGAGCCTCCTCAATCTTCTTGGATGTAGCGCTTGTCGAGCAGATCCTTGACCGTGCGCTGCTTGTTGCTCTCGATGTAGCGGTGGATGAAGATGTTCGGGATGGCGACGCCGATGGCGATGCCGATGATGATCGTGACGGCTTCGACACCATTGCGCATCATAGTGAGCAGGGCAGATGCGGTGATGTCCTGGATGTTGAGCAGGGCGAAGAGCACGCGGTAGAGCAGCACGCCAGGGATCATCGGGATGGCGGATGGGATGGTCAGGATGATGTTCGGCGCGTGGAACCAGTGGATGGCCTTGAGCGCGAGGACGCCGACGACAGCCGCGCCGAGGAAGGAACCAGCCGTCTGCGAAAAGCCGAGCTGCAGGACCATGATGTTGCGCAGCAGGACGGTGATGATGCCGCCGACGGCGACGACGGGCAGCAGCCGCCGCGGGATGTTGAAGATGATGGAGAAGCCCATCGCGGAGATTGCGGCGGCGATGGCTTGCGAGAAGTAGATGTTGTCGGGCCGCAGGCTGACCGTCGTGAAGTCGGCGACATTGCCGAGGCGGATGGCGATGACGATGCCGAACGTCATCGCACCGACGATCAGCAGGGTGTGGATGGCCCGCGTCATGCCCGAGACGATGAAGTTGTTGAGGAAGTCGTCGACGGCGTTGATGAGCGGGATGCCCGGGACGAGGAAGAGCGTGCAGGAGATCAGAGGATACCAGTTCATGGACCCCGTCAGGAATTGCGTGGCCCAGGCGAACATCGTCGTCGCGAACGAGGTGATGGCGATGACGGCGTACGTGTTGAACGCATAGCTGGCACAGAGCCTCCTGACGTAGAAGCCGAGGAAGGCGCAGACGGCCGTGAGCACGAAGTCGAGCCAGCTGCCGCCGAAGAGCTTGCAGAAGCCGCCGCAGGCCGCGCCGGCGCCGAAGGCCGTGAGCCAGACCGGGTAGTTGCGCGGCTTGTTCTTGATGCGCAAGAGATGGCGCTCGAATTCGTGCAGCGAGTAATTCTTCTCGAGTGCACGCCAAGTCAGCTTGCTGATGGCCGTCAACGTCGTCATGTTGATGCCGTGTGTCGTGCACTTGCGGAATTCCGTGTAAGAGTGCTGCTCGTCGTTGACATTGAGCATCAGCGTCGTGTACATGACATGCTGGTGGATGCGGTCTTTCGGGATGCCCATGTAGGCCGCGGTGCGCATCATGTCGCGCACCGTGCGGTCGCTGTCCGCGCCGTTCTCCATCAACATCTGGCCCGTGTGCAGCAAGAGATGCATCTTCGTGCCGATTTCGGCGAAGGGCTCCTTGAGCACCTTTTCGTCTTTCGTCTCCATGATCCTGCCTCCTTTTTCTGCTGTTCTTCATGAAGCGAGACTATACTAGATAAAATTCCATTAAAATTATACAATGCAGGGCAGGGGCTTTCAAGGCATGGCTAATAATTGACTCAACAAAGTATTCCCATCAGGGGCTCTATCTGTTATAATCGGGGCAGTAGAAACGAGGAGGTGCTTTATTTGTATCCTTGGAAGAAGAAATTGCTGACGGTGCTCGTCTGCGGCATGCTGGGCTTCTCGGCAGTCTCTTTGCCGGCGGGGCGGGCGGAGGCCGTTGATGCCTGGGCCGTTGCCGCGCAGTCGCTCGGCATCTTTGCGGCCTACAAGTCTAGCCTTGCGAGTATCCTCGCGCTCGGCAATGATGTCAGCGCGCAGGTGCAGAGCGCGCGTCAGGACCTGCGTGAGAACGGGGAGGACGACAACCACCACGATGTCGAGGTTGTCAACCGGGTCATGAAGCAGCTCATCGACAAGGGCGACTACGTGCTCAAGGTCAACTCGCTGCCGTTCGTCTGGGGCGTCAACAACAGCAACGATTTCAATACAGCCTGCTTCCCGACAGACTACATCAGCATCAACAGGGCGCTCGTGCGCGGCCTCGAGTGCGATGAAGATGAGCTCGCCGCCGTCTTCGCCCACGAGATGACGCATGGCATCGAGCAGCACAGCGCCAAGAATTATGCCAAGGCTGTCGCGCAGTACTACGGCATGAGCTTCCTCAACATGGACGCCGGACTCATGGACTGGAACAAGCTCAATGCGCTGGCCAATTACTCCATCGCCAAGAACGTCACGCTGCCGACGGAGTACGAGGCTGATGCAGGCGGCTTCTACATCATGACGAGCGCCGGCTTCAACCCGGGCGGCCCTGCGGCGGCCATGTACCGCATGGCCTACTACCTGACGTATGAGACGCGCAATGTGCTCGAATACCAGGACCTCGACGAAAAGGCGAAGGGGCAGGAGACGTTCTCCGATCACCCGGAGACGGAGCTGCGCGAGAAGCGCCTGGCGCAGATGATGACGGATTACGGCTGCGGCCATGTGACGGTCAAGGATCGCAAGACTGTCTATATTGACGGGCAGGAACTCCTGACGGCGGACTGGACGCGCGATGACTACGACAATACAGTCGAGAATGCCTACTATGTTGCGGGCGGCCTGGCCAGGGCCTTCCATGACTATGACTCGCTTGCAGGCTGGGACTTCCGCCCGGACGGCGAGGGCGGCGTTACCTTCCTGACGGATGACCGCATCTACGGGCCGCTGCGCCACTTCGTGGCTGCGGGCAATCTCGGCGGCCGCCTGCAGCAGCTCGTAGCAGAGGCGTACGCGGGCGAGACTGCCTCCGGCGCGCGGGCCAAGATGAAGACTGCAGAAGCGGCGCGCCGTCAGGAACATTCTGATGCGCTCCAGAGTGTCTATGAGGCCGATGAAAAGGCGGTCAAGAAGATGCGCGAGAACGGCGACGCCTACAGCGACTACGCTATGGGCAAGCAGGCGCTCTGGGAATTTGCGCGCGTGCTTTCGGCCAAGAACCTGGATGATGAGGCGGCGAGCCTCGTCATGTGCGGCCGCGCCAAGGCCGTCGAGGGCGACTATGCAGGCGCTCTCGACTACGCCAACCGCGGCGTCGCGCAGGACAGCAAGAACGTCTACAATTTCCTGAACCGTGCCGACATCTACCGCATGATTGGCAACCGTGAGGCGGCACTCGCCGACTGCGCGCAGGCCAAGAAGGTCGATGCCGACAATCCCTACAGCTATCTCATGAGCGCACAGATCGAGGACGAGATGGCAAAGACAGATGAAGCGCTGGCCGACTACAGGGAATTCCACCGCCTGCGCCCCACTGCCTTCCGCCGCATCCCGCCGGAATATCTCGAGAAGATCTCGGCGAAGGACTACAAGACGTACCAGAAGGAGAAGGCCGCGAAGGACAAGGCGCGCGAGGAGGCCTGGAAGAAGAAGCAGAAAGAGAAGCAGGCCGCTAAGGCCGATGCGAAAGACAGCGCCGGCAAGGCGGTGAATGCGGAGAAGTCCAGCAAGAAAGATGTGCAATAAAAAAGAGATGCCATGAGGCATCTCTCTTTTTTTGCCGCTCAGCGGCAGTAGGCGTAGCGCGAGCCGCCGCAGCCGCGAGCCGGTGCGCAGCCGTACGAGTCATCCTGGCAATAGGACCGGCCGTTCCGGCAATACGCTCCGTTGTTGCAGGAGGCATTGTTCTGCCAGCAGCTCTCGACCGGGCAGGTGTTGTCCTCGGACGAAGCCGCCAGGACAGGTACAGAGACAGCCACGACAAGAGCCGTGGTGATGGCCATGATGATTTTCTTCATGATGGTTCCTCCTTTCTTTACCTGCCTCTATGATAGCAAAACGGTGTGAATTTTGGCTCAGCACCAGATTAGTTTATTATTAGAAGAACATGTGAACGATGCTGATGGCGAGCCCCATGATGACGAAGGAGCAGAGGATGGCACCGAGCATCGGGCGGACGCCCTTCTCGAGGATGACGCCGAAGTTGACGTTGAGGCCGAGCGCGGCCATGGCCATACCGAGCAGCAAATAGGCGAGCTGGACGAGCGACGGAACGAAATCGTTGACAAAAGGCAGGTAAGAACCGACGGCGCTGGCCAGGATGAAGCCGCCCATGAACCACGGGATCGGCACCGTCATCTTGCCCTCGCTCGCGCCGTCCTGCTTGCGGAAGCGGCGCGCCTCGAGGATGCCGATGATGATGGCGACAGGCGCGAGCAGCAGGACGCGGGAGAGCTTGGCGATGATGGCGCTGTCCGTGCCGACGGCACCGGCCGCACCGCCGGCGGCGACGGCATGCGCGATCTCGTGCAGGCTCAGGCCGGCCATGACGCCGAACTGCGCGTCCGTGAAGCCGAGGAATGGCTGCAGGCCGACCTCAATGAGCGTGAAGAGCGTGCCGAGAATGGCGACGATGGCGACGGCGAGGACAGACTGGTCAGTCTTGGCCTTGACGGCGCTCGAGACGCCCATGACGGCCGCTGCGCCGCAAATGCTGCAGCCGCAGGCCGTCAAGATGGCGAGCGTGTGCTCGACTTTGAAGAAGCGGGCGACGAAATAGTTGAGCGGGATCATGACGGCGACGATGACGACGGCAGCCTCGAGGCTCTTGAGGCCGGCGCTCATGAGGATGACGAGGTTGAGCTTGAAGCCCAGGAGGATGATGCCCGCGCGCAGGAATTTATTGGCGATGAACGGCGTGCTCTGCTGAGCGGCGGTCGTCAGAGAGCGCGCGAACTGCAGACACATGCCGAGCACGAGGGCGAGCACGAGGTGGCCAATCAGCGAGAAGCCTGGCAGTTTGGCGAGAGCCTGGCCGGCAATCGAGCAGATGAGCGTCACGATGAGCCCGATGCTCGCGCGGCGCCAGTAGAGATGAATGGATTGCATAGTATAACTCCTTATCTTCGTGGTGGTTGCAGATTTCCGTGCAATGTGATTGCGACAATCCGAATTATAGGAGAAGGGATTGAATATGTAAAATGATGTATTATAATATATCGATAAGATAATCTTATCGATAAGGGGGAATACAATGCTGGACTTTCGCGTTGGCACCTTTCTCTGCGTCTGCCAGACGATGAATTTCACGCGGGCGGCCCGCATCCTGAACATTACGCAGCCGGCTGTCTCGCAGCACATCCACTTCCTGGAGGAGGCCTACGGCATGGCGCTCTTCCGCTACGAGAACAAGAAGCTCTCGCTGACAGCGGCCGGCAAGATCCTGCGCAAGCGCTTCGTCGCGATGAAGAACGACGAGGAGGAACTGCTCGCAGAACTCCGGAACCAGGTGTCTGGCATCGAGGAGATCTCGCTCGGCGTGACCATGACAGTCGGCGAGTACGCCATCATGGAGCCGCTTGCACGGATGCTGCGCGCCCATCCGCAGCGCAATGTCCGTCTCGTCTTCGGCAATACGAAACAGCTGCTGCAGATGCTTGCAGACGGCAGCATACAGCTCGCACTCGTCGAGGGCTACTACCCGCAGGATGAGTACGAGCACGTCCGTTATAGTACGGAAACATACATCGGCGTCTGCGCCGCGCATCACGCGTTCGCCATGCCGGAGCCCAGGCACTTCCACGACCTGCTGGCAGAGCGCCTGCTCATACGCGAGCCGGGCTCTGGCACGCGCAACATCCTCGAGCGCAACCTCGCGCTCTGCGGCATGAAGGTCAGCGACTTCGTGCATTATACGGAGGTCGGCAACATGCACACGATCATCGGCCTGCTGATGCGCGATGCCGGCATCTCCTTTCTCTACAGGATTGCCGTCGAGCAAGAGCTGCAGGCAGGCCTCTTGCGCGAGATTCCGCTCGCGGGTTTCTCCATGCAGCACGATTTCGACTTCATCTGGGAGAAGGGCAGCATCTACACAGATGTATACGCCGCTTTCTGCCGCGAGCTGCGAGAATTTGCCGGGGTGGCAGAGTTTTTTTCAGACAAGCAGGGAAGAGCGGGGGCTGGGTCGAATACTCCTATAGAGTAAAGTGATTCAGGGGTGATGTGGCATGATGAGTTTGTCAGACAAGAAAGAGATATGGCGCGGCATGCCTCAGGAAACGCCGGAACAGCAGCTTTGGGCGGACAACTACTACGATGCGGAGCTCATGCCCATGGCACAGGAGCGCTTCCGTGGCCATTACGCAGCGGAGAAGCGCGATTACTACGGCCTCTTCCTGCTCATGGGGCCGCTCTGGGAGCTCTCGACCTTCACGGTCGCGCTGTTCGAGCCGCAGAACGTACATATTTTCTGCCGGAAGGAGCAGGCACTGCAGGTCAAGCTCCTGCAGCAGAACCTCGGCCTCGATGACGGCAGCCTATGCTGCACCTACATCCAGGGCGAGGACATCCCGTCGCTCTACCGTGTCATGAAGAAGCAGCACGATATCTGGGATTCGGTCGGGCGCACGGCTATCGATATCACGGGCGGCTCGTCGCTCGCCGCGCCGGCCGCGGCTATGGCAGCAGCCTGCCTCGACATCGATGTCTACCGCATCGAGAGCCAGTACTTGAAGGAATTCCACCATCACGATCCGGGTACGGAGCGTCTCTGCCGCATCCCGGCCGTCAGCGATGTCATCAGCCTTGACTGAGTATCAAGAAAATCTCAAAATGGCTGGATTTATCAAATCGATTATGTTATAATGAATTAAAATAAAAAATAACAATTATTGATTAGGAGGAAACGAAATGGCAGAGAAGAAAAATCCGTATGCAGGCACGCAGACTGAGAAAAATCTTTTAGCAGCACTGGCAGGTGAGAGTGAAGCGACGAATAAATACACGTACTTCGCTTCTCGCGCCAAGAAAGACGGCTATGAGCAGATTGCCGCTCTGTTCCTCAAGACGGCGAGCAACGAGCGCGAGCACGCAAAGCTCTGGTTCAAGGAGCTCTTCGGCATCGGCACGACGGCAGAGAACCTGCTGAGCGCCGCTGAAGGCGAGAACTACGAGTGGACGGACATGTACAAGGGCTTTGCTGAGACGGCCGAGAAAGAGGGCTTCAAGGCACTGGCAGCGAAGTTCCGCCTCATCGCAGAGATCGAGAAACATCATGAGGAGCGCTATCGCGCCCTCTTGAAGAATGTCGAGACGGCTCAGGTCTTCGAGAAGAGCGAAGTCAAGGTCTGGGAGTGCCGCAACTGCGGTCACATCGTCATCGGCACGAAAGCGCCGGAGATCTGCCCGGCCTGCGCTCATCCGCAGAGCTTCTTCGAGGTTCACGCCGAGAATTATTGATGCGCAGCTGGCCAGCGGGCCAATCGCATCTTGCAAAAAGCCTTCCCGAGAGGGGTTCCTCTCGGGAAGGCTTTTTTGTCTTATCGCGCTGGTTTCGTAAGGGAAGACAGCAGGGCCCGACATCCCTTGAGGACGTCGTCGTATGTCGCGTCGAAATTGCCGGTGTACCAGGGGTCGGCGACTTCGCGGTGCTCGCCGGCGAAGTCGAGCAGCAGGGCCGTCTTGTGCGCAGGGTCGCCGTGCGTCAGGCGCTGGAGGTCGCGCATGTTCTCGCCGTCCATGGCGATGATCCAGTCGTACTTCGCGTAGTCTGCGCTCGTGATCTGGCGCGCATGGCGCGGCGTGAAGGGAACGCCCATCTCGCGGAGTTTCTGCTTCGTGCCCCAATGGGTATCGGAGCCGATCTCATCGCGCCGGCAGGCCGCAGAGTCGATCGTGAAAACATCCGCAAGCCCCGCTTTCTGCACGAGGCCCTTCATGACGAATTCCGCCATCGTCGAGCGGCAGATGTTGCCGTGGCAGACAAAGAGTAATTTCTGTTTCTTCATGGCATGATCCTTTCGTTTGCTTGTCTGATTCATTATAGCATGTGATTTTCCGTGGGGGAATGGCAAAGATGATACACGATTACAGGATGCATCCTTTTCTGGTACACTCATGATGGACAATAAAATTATTTATAGTTATTGAAAGATAAACAGAAAATATATAGAATATATACATAGTAAAGAACTGAAAAGTCAAATAAATTTGAACGGAGGTTTTCACTATGTTATTTGCTGGAGGTCTTATTGTCATCTTGACGTTCGTGCTGATCGTCAAGAAGTACGAAGCGAGACTCGTGCTGTTCCTGGCCGGTCTCTTGATGTGCCTGATTGGGGGATTGCCGGGGGATGTCATGAAGGCGTTCACGAAGGCGATGGTCAACAATTCGCTTGTGCCGACGATCTGCACCGTCATGGGCTTCTCGTACGTCATGCGCCTAACGACGTGTGACCAGCACCTCGTACAGTCCATCTCGGGCATCCTGAAGCGCGGCCGGGCTCTGCTCGTGCCGATTTCGTTCTTCCTGACCTGGTGGATCAGCCTGGCCATCCCGTCGGCGTCGGGATGCTCGGCTGCTGTCGGCAGTATCCTCATCCCGACACTCATCGCAGCTGGTGTCCATCCGGCGATGGCAGCGGCGACGGTGCTCGCGGGCACTTGGGGCAGCGCCATCAGCCCGGGCAATGCTCACAACCCGTTTGTAGCCGATCTTGCGGGTACGGACATGATGACGGTCATCATCAATGAGACGCCGGCGTCTGTCATTGCCTCGATCGCCTGCGTCGCTGTCATGACGGTCTATGCTGTCCTTCGCCAGGAAGGCGCGACGGAAGAACGCCGCCTTGCGTATCTTGAGGCACTCGGGGAGGAAGGGGCGAAGGAAGAGGCGTTCCACGTGCGCCCGCTGCTTGCCATCGTGCCGCTTGTGCCGCTCTTCCTCTTGATCCTCGGTTCGAAGCAGGTCGGCCTGCTGCCGGAGATCAGTGTGCCGCTCTCGATGCTCATCGGCGTCGCGCTCGGCTTCCTCGTCACGCTTCAGGATGCGCAGGCGATCTGCCGCAAGTTCTTCGAGGGCATGGGCAATGCCTATGCTGATGTCATCGGCCTCATCGTCTGCGCCAGCGTCTTCACGACGGGCATGACGGCCATCGGTCTGACGGGCGCACTGACGGATCTCATGGAGGGCTCGCAGGCGGCCGCCGCGGCTGCTGGCACGTTCGGCCCGTTCTTCATCGCCGTCATCTCAGGCTCCGGCGATGCGGCGGCCTTTGCCTTCAACGGAGCAATCACGCCGTTTGCGGAGCAGTTCGGCCTCTCCATCATGGACCTCGGCTCGCTCGCGCAGATCGCTGGTGCGATGGGCCGCTCGATGTCGCCGATTGCCGGTGCCGCTATCATCTGTGCTGGCCTCGCCAAGGTCAACCCGATCGAGGTGTCGAAGCGCAATGCTTTGCCGTGCCTGGCCTCTGCCATTGTGCTGATGCTTCTGTTATAATGGACGTGTAGGTTTTATAAAGGAGATTTTTTCGATGGGATATGAAGATATGATCGATAAAAAGCGCGTGCTCTCGGAGTTTTTGGAGCTCATCGCCATTCCGTGTTCGACACATGACGAGCGGCAGATTGGTGACCTGTTGACGAAGCGCCTGCAGGAGCTCGGCGGCACGGTGCGCGAGGACAAGGCCGGTGAGGCAATCGGCGGCAACTGTGGCAATCTCGTCGCGGACTTCCCGGCTACAGATGGGCTTGAAGCCTTGCCGACGGTCATGCTGACGGCGCATATGGACTGCGTGGAGCCCTGTGCGGGCATCCACCCGGTCATCGAGGATGGCATCATCCGCTCGGATGGCACGACGATCCTCGGCGCGGATGACAAGGCGGGCGTCACGGCCATCCTGGAGGCGCTGCGCCAGCTGCGCGAGCACGCGATTCCGCACGGCCCGCTGCAGGTCGTATTCACAGTGGCCGAGGAGAACGGCGTGCATGGCTCGCAGCATCTCGACAGCAGCCTGCTGCACGCGGACATGGGCTTCACGCTCGACACGCACGGTCATCCGGGCGTCATGAGTTACAAGGCGCCGGGCAAGAACCAGATCCACATCCATATCGCGGGCAAGGCCGCTCATGCCGGTGTCGAACCGGAGAACGGCATCAACGCGATACAGGCGGCCGGCGTACTGCTCGCCGATGCACCGCAGGGCCGCATCGACGTGGAGACGACGTGCAACATCGGCCGCATCGCGGGCGGCAGTGCGACGAATGTCGTAGCCGACTCTTGCGATATCTACTACGAGTCGCGCAGCCGCGACACGGAAAAGCTCGAGCGCATCACGCAGCGCATCATCGACCACTTCAGGCTCGGTGAGGAGAGCACGGGCTGCAAGATCACGGCAGAGGTCAGCCCCGACTATGGCCCCTATGAAATCGCGAAGGATGCGCCTGCCATCAAGGCGGCGGCGCGCGCGGCAGAGAAGCTCGGCTTCCCCGTCGAGCTCGAGGAGTCGGGCGGCGGCTCGGATGCCAATCACTTCAACACGTACGGCGTGCCGACCGTTGTGCTCGGCGTCGGCATGACGAACTGCCACACGAAGGATGAGTACATCGAGGAAGAAGACCTCTATCGCGCGGCGGCCTGGGCACTTGCCATCGTCATGGAGGCCGCTGAGATGCGCTGAGAGGGCTTTGATGCGCAGAGAAAGGGAAACGTATGACTTGGATGTTGTTTGACTGGGCTGGGACGCTGGCCTTTGCTGTGTCCGGCGCGATGGTCGGACTGTCGCGCCGCATGGACATCTTCGGCGTCACGGTGCTGGCCCTGCTGACGGCTGTCGGCGGCGGCATGGTCCGCGACGTCCTGGCCGGTATCACGCCGCCTGTGGCTCTGACGGAACCGACTGACCTGCTGCTGTCAGTGGTGATGGCCGTCCTCGTCTCGGGCGGCTACGCGGCGCTCTCGATTGACCGCAAGCAGCGCCACACGATGACGCTGCTCTACGAGCTGTCGGACACCATCGGCCTTGCGTCGTTCACCGTCACGGGAACGCTGCGCGGACTGACGCTCGGCACGGGCGATCCCTATGTCTTCCCGATGATGCTCGGCGTCATCACGGCTGTCGGCGGCGGCATGCTGCGCGATCTCATGGCGCAGCGCGTGCCCGTCGTCCTGCGCATGGATGTCTACGCCGTGGCCTCTTTGGCCGGAGCCTGGCTCATGTGCTGGAGCTGGCCGCGCTGGGGAGCGGATACGGCATCCTGGCTCTGCTTCTTCTTTGTGTTGCTGCTGCGCGGCTTTGCGATCCATTACGGATGGCAGCTCTACCATCCAAGGCCGAGCAGCCGCATCTTCCGCCGCAGGAAACCGCCGAAAGCATGACTTCCTGGATATCGCCTCAAGCTGAGGCGATATTTTTTTATCTTTTTTCAAAAAAGGTGTTGACAAATAGGGCAGGACTGAGTAAAATAGTTTTTGTCAGTCAGCGAGACACAAGTTCTCCTGAGGCTGAACGAAAACAAAAGATGAGATGCGGAAATAGCTCAGTGGTAGAG
>NZ_DGWR01000009.1:43653-128960 GCF_002395285.1 Mitsuokella sp. UBA4253
GAGCCTCGTTTTCCGCTCCATTTGCCTGATTCCGCTCTGCGGATCACATATATCAATGGGCCTATAGCTCAGTTGGTTAGAGCAACCGGCTCATAACCGGTCGGTCCTTGGTTCGAGTCCAAGTGGGCCCACCAAAACAATCTTATAACCAATCACATGACTCAGTAGCTCAGCTGGATTAGAGTATTTGACTACGAATCAAAGGGTCGGGGGTTCGAGTCCCTCCTGGGTCACCATTGTGGGTAGGTGCCCGAGTGGTTAAAGGGAACAGACTGTAAATCTGTCATCTTCGGATTACGATGGTTCGAATCCATCCCTGCCCACCACCTTGAATGCATAGCGTCGCGCAAGCGGCGCTTTTTTCATGTCCATCTTGCTCCTGACTGAGAAAAATGATACGATAACGAAGCAGAAGATGTACATCAGAGGAAAATCTGCTGATTCGAGGAGGTTAGAACGATGATATTTCCAGATGATTTTCTCTGGGGCGGTGCTGTGGCTGCCAACCAGTGTGAAGGTGCTTATCATGAGGACGGCAAGGGGCTCGACATCCAGGATGTCATGCCGAAAGGCATCCTGGCGGGGCCGACGGCGGAGCCGACACCTGACAATCTCAAGCTCAAGGCCATCGACTTCTACCATCGCTATCCGGAGGACATCAAGCTCTTTGCAGAGATGGGCTTCAAGGTCTTCCGCACGTCAATTGCCTGGAGCCGCATCTATCCGAATGGCGACGATGCGGAGCCGAACGAGGAGGGGCTGGCATTCTACGACCGCCTCTTCGATGAATGCCGCAAGTACGGCATCGAACCCTTGGTGACGATCTCGCACTACGAGACGCCGCTGCACCTCGCGAAGGCGTACAATGGCTGGGCGAATCACGCGCTCATCGGCTTTTACGAGCGCTATGTGCGCACGCTCTTTACGCGCTACCGGGGCAAGGTCAAGTACTGGCTGACGTTCAACGAGATCAACTCCGTCCTGCACCAGCCGCTGCTCTCAGGCGGCATCATGACGCCGCGCGAAGAGCTGAGCCTCACAGACCTCTACCAGGCGTGCCATCACGAATTCGTGGCCTCGGCGCTCGCGACGAAGCTCGCACATGAGATGATGCCGGAGGCAAAAGTCGGCTGCATGATCCTGGCGATGCCCATCTACCCGCTGACACCTGCCCCTGACGACATGATCGCGGTGATGCAGGCCAACCACTTCAATGATTTCTTCGGCGATATGCATGTGCGCGGGCGCTATCCGGGCTACATGAAGCGCTACTTCCGGGAAAACGGCATTGAAATTCGGATGACGCCGGAGGAGGAGCAGCTGCTTCGCGAGAACACGGTCGACTTTGTATCCTTCAGCTATTATGTCAGCATCTGCGAAGGTCATGGCGGAGAGACCGGCGGCGGCAATATCTTGGGGGGCAAGAAGAATCCGTATCTCAAAGCCAGCGAATGGGGCTGGCAGATCGATCCGCAGGGGCTTCGGTACACGCTCAACCGCTTCTACGACCGTTGGCAGAAGCCGCTCTTCATCGTCGAGAACGGCCTCGGCGCCCGCGATGTGCTCGTCGATGACGGCAGGGGAGGCAGGACGGTCGAGGACGATTACCGCATCGCTTACCTCAACGACCACCTCGTGCAGGTTGGCGAGGCCATCATGGACGGCGTGCCGGTCATGGGCTATACGACCTGGGGCTGCATTGACCTCGTCTCGGCCTCGACGGCACAGATGAGCAAGCGCTACGGCTTCATCTATGTCGACCGCAACGACGACGGCACAGGAACGCTCGCGCGCTACCCCAAGAAGTCGTTCTACTGGTACAGAGATGTCATCGCTTCAAATGGTGCGGCGCTCAAGGCGTGACCGTGAGACAAAAAATCCGCTCGATGAAGAGCGGATTTTTTGTCTCTATGGATGCATCACGATTCGAGCGGGCAGGAGTGCGTCTGGGCTTTTGGGCCGCGCTCAGCCGTGTGCTTGCCCTCGAAGAGCGCCTGACTCACGCGGCGCATGAGCTCTTCTTCCTCGGCGGCGGCGCTGAAGACGAGCTGCTTCTCTTCTGGCTGCACTTCGCCTTCGAGCGATGTGATGGCGAGTTGCAGGCGGTGGTCCTTGTCCTTGCGGAAGGAGTAGTTCTGACGCGTGGCGAGCCACTCTGTGATCATCTCGATGTTCTGGAAGGAAGCGTTCTTGTTGTAGTCCTTGTAGACCTCCGCGGCGATGGAGGCCGCGCGCTTCTTGTCTTCGGACGCTCCGATGATGGAGAAGGCTTTCTGCTGGCCCTCTGTGACGAGTTTTGTGACGATGTAGAGCATGAAATCATCCTTTCCGATGGCTGGTACGAAAAAAGCACTTGCCGAGGCAAGTGCTTTTTGATTTCAAATGGTGACCCAGGAGGGACTCGAACCCCCGACCCTTTGATTCGTAGTCAAATACTCTAATCCAGCTGAGCTACTGAGTCATGTTCTTGTTGGCGTTTATCGCTGTCAACGGATATTATAATATCACCCCTTGGCGCATGTGTCAACACTTTTTTTGAAAAAAGTGTATAGAGCTGGAAAATCCCGGTTTGAGGGCCGCCACAATAAAAAGATGAATTATATTCATTTTTCTCTTTATAAAGGGAGCATTTTCCTTTATAATAGAAAGAGTCAATGATAAAGGGAATGAATTCTTATGGACTGGAGCGATGGACATGGAAGAGAAAATGGGACGCCGGGAGCGGAAGAAGCTGCTGTCGCGCAAGGCAATCCTGGATGCCGCCGTCCGCGAGTTCTCGCGCAAGGGCTTCAAGGAAACTTCTGTGGCCGACATCATGAATGCCGCAGACCTCGGCATCGGCACGTTCTACAACTACTTTGAGTCGAAGGAAGAGATCCTCATGTGCCTGCTGGGCCGTCTCGTGCACGAAGTCGATGAGGCGCTCAAGGATATGCGCGCGGCCAAGCGGCCGTCGTACGAGCTCCTCGATGCAGGCAGCCGCATCACGGCGCGCTTCCTCGACGAGAACCGCTTCCTGCTGCCGCTCTTTCTCGCGGCCGCCGAGCATTCGGCCAAGCCGCAGACTGAAGCACACGACAAGATGCCCAAGGGCATGGTGACGCCTGGCTTCAAGCCGATCTTCGAGGACATCCTGCGCGAGGGGCAGCTTGCGGGGGAGATCCGCGACGATGCCCCGGCTGATCTCATCGCTGAGATGTTCCATTCCGTCTATCAGGCTGCGGCCTTCAGCAAGCTTCCCATTGGTTTTCAAGAGAATGTGGCACTCAAGACGCGCCTGTTGCTCGCTGGGATACGCAAGGCGTGACTGAGCCGCAATGAGATGATGTTATCTATGTTTTAGGAGAGGCTTATGATCAGTGTAACGAAACTCTTATTCGCACGGGAATACTTTGGCGACCGCCTGCGCTATACGAAGAACGCGCACACGATGCGCAATGGCGCGGCAGAGGGCGTTGGCCCTGTCGTCGTCTGGAACTCGACGAAGACATGCAACCTCAAGTGCATGCACTGCTACATGCAGTCGGATGCCAAGAAATACAAGGACGAGCTGACGACGGAAGAGGCGAAGAAGTTCATCGACGACCTCGCGGACTTCCATGTGCCCGTGCTACTGTTCTCGGGCGGCGAACCTTTGATCCGTCCGGACTTCTTCGAGCTAGCGGCTTACGCGCAGGCAAAGGGCGTGCGTCCGACGCTCTCGACGAATGGCACGCTGATCACGCGCGAGGTCGCGCAGCGCATCAAGGACATCGGCGTCGGCTACGTCGGCATCTCGCTCGACGGCCTCAAGGATGTCAACGACAAGTTCCGCGGCGTCGCGGGCGCCTATGAGAAGGCCATGCAGGGCATCAAGAACTGCGTGGCTGTCGGCCAGCGTGTCGGCCTGCGCTTCACGATCAACCACCACAACATCCAGGAGCTCGACCGCATCTTCGACTTCATCGAAGCGGAGAACATCAACCGCGTCTGCTTCTACCACCTCGTCTACTCGGGGCGCGGTGAGCAGATGATGGACCAGGATGTCACGCCGGAGGAATCGCGCCGCGCGATGGACACGATCATCCGCCGCACGAAGGACTTTGAGGAGCGCGGGCTCAAGAAGGAGATCCTGACGGTCGACAACCACTGCGACGGCCCTTACATGTACATCAAAGCGCTCGAGGCGGGCGACCTCGAGACGGCGGCCCAGATCAAGAAGTACATCTCGATGAACGGCGGCAACCGCTCGGGCATCGCCTTTGGCGAGGTCGATCCCTTGGGCTACGTTCACCCGGACCAGTTCACGCAGCATCACACGTTCGGCAATGTGCGTGAGCGCAAGTTCGGCGATATCTGGCAGGATACGACGAATCCCATCATGGCGGGGCTCAAGGACCGCAAGCCGCTCCTCAAAGGGCGCTGTGCGAAGTGCAAGTGGCTTGAGAACTGCAACGGCAACTTCCGCACGCGCGCGGAGGCACGCACGGGTGATTTCTGGGAGTCGGACCCGAGCTGCTACTTGACGGACGAAGAGATTGGACTGACGGAGGAGACGAAATGAAGATCATCTCGTGGAATACGACGAATGCCTGCAATATGTACTGCGCCCACTGCTACCGCGATGCCGGCTGCAAGGCAGAAGAAGAACTGAGTACGGAGGAGGGCAAGAAGCTCCTTTCGGAGATTGCCAAGGCCGGGTTCAAGATCATGATCTTTTCGGGCGGCGAGCCTTTGATGCGCCCCGATATCCTCGAGCTCGTCAAGTACGCCTCGGACCTGCACATGATCCCGGTCTTCGGCACGAACGGCACGCTGATCACGCTCGACATGGCGAAGAAGCTCAAGGAAGCCGGTGCCCGTGCGATGGGTATCTCGCTCGATTCGCTCGACCCGAAGAAGCACGACACGTTTCGCAGCTTCCCGGGCGGCTGGGAAGGCGCCGTGCAGGGCATGAAGAACTGCGCGGCCGTCGGACTGCCGTTCCAGATCCACACGACGGTCATGGACTGGAACCAGGGCGAGCTCGAGGCCATGACGGACTTTGCTGTCGAGATCGGCGCGAAGGCCCATCACTTCTTCTTCCTCGTGCCGACGGGCCGCGCGAAGACCATCGAAGAGGAGTCGCTGCGCGCCGAGCAGTATGAGGATGTGCTCACGCGCATCATGAAGAAGCAGCAGGAGGTCGACATCGAGCTCAAGCCGACGTGCGCACCGCAGTTCCTGCGCATCGCCGACCAGCTCGGCTACAAGACGCGCTTCCACCGCGGCTGCCTCGCCGGCCTCTCGTACTGCATCATCAGCCCACGCGGCAAGGTACAGCCGTGTGCCTATCTCAACATGGAGCTCGGCGACGTGCGCGAGACGCCGTTTGACGAGATCTGGGCCAAGAACGAAGTCCTGCAGAAGCTCCGCACGCTCGACTACAGCGGCGGCTGCGGCGCCTGCCAGTACAAGGGCGCCTGCGGCGGCTGCCGCGCGCGCGCAGCCTACTACCACGGCGGCGACTACATGAGCGAAGAGCCGTGGTGCCTCTACCACGGCCGCCGCGGCGAATGACGCGAGACTCTCTTTACAGGAGAGATATCAAAAAAGACGCAATCCCATTGGGGATGCGTCTTTTTTGATGCATGTTGAGGTTCAATGACCGATCTGCTTCTTGGCCACGGCCTTGATCCACTTCCAGTGCCAGACGAGATGGAAGAGCAGGCCGACCATCATGATGTAGCCGCTGTAAGTGTGGACGTCTGTGATGATGCCCTTGAGGGCGCGGCCGCCGCCGAAGCCGCCGAAGAGATGGAAGTCAAGCACGATGCCCGTGATGATGCAGACGAGGCCGCTGACAAACAGCAGCAGGTCCATGTAAAAGTTCTTCTTCATGAGAATCCCTTCTTTCTGATTCGCTGTATTCATGTGCTCAGTTTACGGGAGAGGGCTGAAAACTGCATGGAGATTCTATGAAAATGAAATTATATTTTCTCATCTTAACACTCGTGGCTTGAGTGGTGCGGTGCAAGGGTGCGGCGCAGTGCAATGCTCATGCAGAGTGCTTGCAGCAGGCCGACGAAGAGCAGCAGCAGGAAGGCGCGGCTCGTGCCGAGGCTGGTCGCTGGGGCGAGGCTTTGCGTGCTCTGCTGGCAGGCCGCGACGATGGCGGCTGGGATGGAGGTACCGACAGCGCCGGCGAGCTGCTGTACGGTGTTGCAGAAGGCGTTGCCGTCTGCGCGGATTGCTTTGGGCAGTGCGCTGAGGCCGTACGTCAGGATGTTGCCGACGGAGAGGCCCTGTCCCATGGCGAAGAGGACGTAGATGGCAGTGAGCCCGAGCGTGCCGACTTCAGGGATGGCAAATTGGAAGAGGAGGAGGCTCAGCAGCAGCAGCGCACTGCCGGTAAGCAGGGGCTTCCTGGCGCCGAGGCTGTCGTAGATGCGGCCGCTGACGGGTGCGAACATGGCGCCGACGATGCAGCCCGGAAGCAGTATGCAGCCGGCTGTGAAGGCCGTCTCGCCCTGCACGATCTGGGAGAAGTTCGGCAGGAGAAAGCCGATGCCGAGGCAGACGAACTGGAAGCAGAGCAGTCCCATCGCCGAGAGCGTGAAGGCCCTGTGGCGCAGGATGGTGATGTTGAGCAGTGGATGCGCGCCGCGCTGGAGCAGGCGCTTCTCCTGACGGACGAAAAGCAGCAGCGAAAAGACGGTCAGGAGCAGCAGGAGGGCGAGCAGCAGCGGCTCTGAAAGCAGGTCGTGGAGATAGCTCGTGAGCAGCAGGAAGGCGGTAAAGGCAGCTCCGAGCAGGATGAGCCCACGGGAATCGAAGGGGCACGGGCCGTAGTCGGAGGACTGGCGGATGGCGTACGTGCCGGCTGCGAGCGAGAAGAGCAGCACGGGCAGCAGGGCGATGAAGATCATGCGCCAGCCGAAGGTGCTGACGATGTAGCCGCCGACGGAGGGACCGACGGCCGGCGCGAGTGCACAGACGAGCATGGCGGCGCCCATCATCAGGCCCATCTTGTCGAGCGGCGCCTGCTCCATGACGATGAGGAACATCAGCGGCAGAGCGATGCCCGTGCCGGCGCCCTGTAAAAGGCGGCCGAACAGCAGTTGGGCAAAACTCGCGGAGGTCGCATCGAGCAAGGTGCCTGTCAGGAAGAGCAGGTTGGCTGCGAGGAAGAGCCGCTTCATGGCGAAGCGCTGCTTGAGGTAACTGGATGTCGGGATGACGATGGCGAGGATCAGCAGGTAGCCTGTCGTGATCCACTGGACGGTGGAAGTGGAGATGGCAAATTCCTGCATGAGCGTCGGGAAGGTGATGTTCATGGCCGTCTCGATGACGACGCCTGTGAAGGAGAGAAGGCCGGCGGCGATGATGGAGAGGAAAAAGCGCAGGTCTGCCCGTCGCTGGAATCCGGATATCGATTTGGAGGTTGGCATAAGTACATCCTTTCTGAATAACTCTGATGAATCGATGGGGGTATTTCTCCGCTTGGGAAATATGTATCAGTATAATAAGATTTTTAAAGTATGCGATTAAAATAAATGGGGTTGTGATATATTTTTTGGGGATTCAGGTGATTGTATGACTTTGACGGATCGCGAGAAGATCCTGTTGCCCATGATGATGTCGGCCTTCGTGACGCCGTTCACGGGCAGTGCCCTGACGCTCTCGCTGCCGGATATCGGACTCGCTTACGGCGTCTCGGCTAATGAACTCGGCTGGGTGCTCGAGATTTTTCTACTCGCTTCCATCGTATTCCTGCTGCCGATGGGCAAGATGGCGGACCGTTTCGGCAAGCGGCGCATCTTTCTCTTGGGGACGACGCTCTTCACATTGTCCTCCGCGCTCTGTGCCGTCATGCCGGATATGGGCTTCCTGCTCGTGGCACGTGCGCTGCAGGGCCTGGCGGCATCGATGCTGTATGCGACGAACATGTCGATCGTCGCGCTCTGCTTTCCGACGACGCAGCGCGGCCGCGCGCTCGGCTGGATGGTCTCGATGGTCTACGTGGGCCTGGCCTGTGGCCCGGTACTCGGCGGACTGCTCAATTACTACGCGGGCTGGCAGAGCATCTTCCTCTCCATCACGCTCGTCAGTCTTGCCTGTACCTGCGCGACATTGCGCTACCTGCATCAGGAATGGAGGGAACAGGAGGTGACAGGCGTCGATGGCAGGGGCGCACTGCTCTACGGTCTCGCGATGATCTTTGCGATGTTCGGTCTGTCGGAGCTGGCGGAACTCTCCTGGGCTTGGAGTTTGCTGCTCCTGGGGATGGTGCTTCTCGGCGCATTCCTCTGGCACGAGTGCAGGACGAAAGATCCCATCCTGCCCGTCTTCATGCTCGTCGAGAACCGCGTCTTTTCGCTGTCGAATCTCACAGCGATGATCGACTACAGCGCGACATTTGCCATCAGCTTCCTGCTGTCGATTTACCTGCAGTCGGTCCTCGGCCTTTCGTCTCGCGAAGCGGGCCTCATGATGCTGATCCAGCCTGTCATCATGGCTCTGCTTGCCCCGACCGCGGGCAAGCTGTCGGATAAATATCCGCCGGCGAAGATAGCAGCCTTCGGCATGGCTGTCACGGCGCTCGGGATACTGGGCCTCGTCGCGGCCGTACGGCTGCAGTCGCTCTGGCTCGTCGTGCCGGTCGTCATCGTCATCGGCGTCGGCTGTGCCTTCTTTGCTGCGCCGAACAACAATGCCATCATGGGGTCTGTCGCCAAAAGACACTACAGCCTCGCGACGGCGATGATTGGCACGGTGCGTCTCGTCGGGCAGGTCGTCTCGGTGGCCATCGTGACGATGGTCCTGTCGCTTGACTGGGATTCGCTGACGGAGATGGAGGAACTCGTCTACAACATCGAGCTATCGTTCATCGTCTTCACCGTGCTCTGTGCCATCGGCGTCTTCCCCTCCTGGGCAGCCCGGCTGAAGAAGGGTGATGGGAACGTAGGATAGGATAGCAAGAATCCCCGCCTCTCTGGCATGAGAGGGCGGGGATTCTTGCGTGGTGGTCATGCATGCCAGGCGTCGCGTCCGGCGACAATTGTGCGCTGGACGTTCAGCGCATTGTCAAAGATCGTGATGTCTGCATTTTTGCCGACGCTCAGCGAGCCGAGCTTGTCGTAGAGGCCAAGCTCCGCAGCCGGCGTCTTGGTGACCGCCTCGATGACCTCTTCAATCGGTGCACCGGTGTTTTCGCGGAAGATGCGCAGGCCGTCGTTCATGCAGAGCACGCTGCCGGCAATCGTGCCGTCCTCGAGCGTTGCGAGCGTGCCCTTGACGAAGACCTTCTGGCCGCCAAGCTCGGACGGACCGTCGCCGAGTCCGCAGGCGCGCAGGGAGTCAGTGATGAGGATGAGGTGGTCCTTCTTGAGGCGGTAGACGAGGCGCTGTACGGCTGGATGGATGTGGACGTTATCGACGATGAGCTCGCAGTTGGCATCCGTATCGAGTGCGGCGCCGACGACGCCGGGATGCCGCTGATGCAGGCCAGTCATCGCATTGAAGAGATGTGTGATGTGCTTGGCACCGTACTGCTCGATGGCCTGGCGCGCCGTCTCGTAATCGGCTGCCGTGTGGCCGAGCGAGACGACGATGCCGCGCGCATGGCAGTCGGCGATGAACTTGCCCTGGTCGTGCAGCTCCTCCGGTGCGACGGTGACGATCTTGACGATGTCCTCATATGGTGCAATCTTCTCGAAGTCGGCCTTAGCGATGTTCTTTTCGGCCTGGGCGCCTTTCTTGGCTGGGCTGATGAACGGTCCTTCCATGTGGCAGCCGAGCACGCGTGCGCCTTCTTCGCGCGCCATGGCCTCGCGTACGTGGCGGAAGGCGCGTTCGAGCGTCGGGAAGTCGTACGTCATGGTCGTGGGCAAAAAGGAGGTCACGCCGGTCCTGGCCTGGAATCGCTGCATCTGTCGGATGGCCTCCGTGTCGTCGTCCATTGTGTCGGCACCGACGCAGCCGTGGATGTGGACGTTGAGGAAGCCCGGCGAGACGTAGGCCCCGCGCGCATCGATGCATTCCTCGAGCCCCTCGCGCTCATCTTCTGAGATGGTGGCGGCGGGGCGGATTCTCTGTATCTTCTCGTCGAAGAATAGTGTGAGCCCTTCCTCGACCGTAAAACGTCCCGACTCGTCGGGGATGATGAATCTGCCGTTGATGATTGCTTTCATGGATTCTTCTCCTAACTGTGCGCACTGCGCTCAAAATCTTTTTTCATTATACACCTTCACCCGACCTGCGGGAAAGAATTGAAAAGAGCGGTCGTTTCCTGCTATAATGGGGGTGATTTCATGGTGTTGCATGGCCGCTGCGGGCGGCATGTTGAGATTGTGAGGGATGGTATGATCAAGATCATTTTTTCGGATATGGATGGGACGCTGCTGGACGAACATGGCAATGTCCCCGAGGGATTTGACGAGATTGCAGAGGAACTCCAAAAGCGTGGCGTCATGTTTGCACCGGCTTCCGGCCGCCAGTATTATTCGCTTGAGGATAGTTTCATGAAGTACAAGGACCGCTTCCTGTTCCTGGCCGAGAACGGCACGGTCGTCATGTACAAGGGTGAGAAGATCTTCACGTGCCCGATGGACAAGCAGATCGCGCAGCAGGTGCTCAAGGTAGTCGAGCCATTCCCGGAGATTTACGGCGTCTTCTGCGGCACGAAGAACGGCTACGTGCTTTCCCGGCAGTACACGGATGAATTCCTGCAGGAACTCCACAAGTACTACACGCACTCTGAACCGATCCCGTCGTTCATCGATGTGCCGGATGAACCGGTCAAGGTGTCTCTGTTCGATCCGACGGGCCGCGCGGAAGAGACGATCTACCCGCTCGTGCGCCAGTTCGAGAAGGACCTGCAGGTCGTCCTGGCCAGCGACTACTGGGTGGACCTCATGAACCCGGGCATCAACAAGGGAGTGGCCGTCAGGGAAGTGCAGAAGCGCTTCGGCATCCGCCCTGAGGAATGTGCCGCGTTCGGCGACTACATGAACGACGCCGAGATGATGGAAGCCGTCTCGTACAGCTTTGCGATGGGCAATGCGTACCCTGCAATCAAGAAGCTCGCGCGCTTCGAGACGGGGACAAATGTGGAGAAGGGCGTCCTGATGGGCATCGAGCGCCTGATGAAGGAAGGACTGATTTAAATGCGCATGGACTATCACATGCATTTCGAGAAGGGTTCCTACGACGAGACATGGGTCGAGGGCTTCTTCGAGGCCGCCAAGAAGCGCGGCCTTGCGGAGATCGGCATCTCAGAGCACTCACACACGTTCCCGGAATTCAAGGACCTTTACTATGAAGACCTCGTACTCGATGATTCGTTCATCGGCACGTTCCAGCAGCAGTGGCTCAAGAGCAACAAGTTCAAGTACACGCTCGACGAGTACTTCGCCTTCATGCACAAGCTGCAACAGAAGCATCGCGTCAAGATCGGCATCGAGGTCTGTAACTTCCAGGACCAGGCGAAGGTACGCGACATCCTCAAGGATTACGATTTTGACTACATCATCGGCTCGGTGCATTTCCTGCGCGGCTGGGCTTACGACTCGTCGGAAATCAAGGCGGAGTGGGAGAAGCACTCGCTCGAGGACATCTACGAGTGGTATACGGAAGAAGTGGAGAAGCTCGCGGACTCCGGCCTCTACGATGTGCTCGGCCATCCGTTCAACATCCGCCTGTTCCGCTACCTGCCGGATTTCGATGTAACGCCGTACCTCACGCGCGTGGCGAAGGCGCTCAAGAAAGCTGATATGGTCGTCGACGTCAATACGGGCACGTACTACCGCTATCCCATCCATGAGATCTCGCCGTACCCTGATTTCATGAAGCTCGCGGCTCATTATGACCTGCCCATCATCACGACTTCTGATGCGCACAAGCCCGAGGATTGCGGCAACTACAATGAGATGGCCGTCGACTACGCCAAGAGCTTCGGCTATGCGGGCAGCATCCGCTTCGACAAGCGTCAGCGTACGCTTGTTTCGTTCGATTTGGAATAAATTTCATATATTGTATCATGATTATTATTGTTTTACCCCTTGACGAATGGAACCGGTAACGTTATAATAACATCGAACCGAGAAAAACAACTCAGCTTGAGGAAAGTCATCTGATTAGCAAGATGGTGGCACAGACTGATGAGCCACATGCGAGTTCTTCTTGAGAGCCGTCACATGTAGGGAAGTTTGTCTTGTAGTCTGGATGATTGACAGAAGTGAGTCGTGGGTGTTTGTTACCATTACTTTTTTGTTATTCATGCAGTTTCAAGGAGAGATTATCGTGAAAGTACAGATTTATTCGCAGTGGATGGAAGAAGTTTATGTGCCGGTCCGCGTGAGACAGTTCGCTAAGGCAGCGAAGCTCATGGGCAAGAGCTTCGAGCAGTATGCTGCCGCGGATGATGTGAAAGCTGACACGGCCGATGAGCGCGAGCTCGTCGAAAGCTGGCTGAGTAAGCGCTCTGCTGCAATCGCTGCAGAGGGCGTTGCCTGAACACACGCGAAAATACAGAAGACTCGCCGTCTGGCGAGTCTTTTTTTATGCCGTTGAGCCTCGGTCAATGCTCAATGGAGTTTCTTGGCTGTCTCTGGCATCTGCGGCGCATGCGGGATGGAGAGGGCGACGTGCTGAACGGCCGCGGCCGCTTCGCGCATCATCGCCGGTGTCTTCTCGGCCCAGATGCGCTGGACCTTCTTGCGGAAGCCTTCTGCCGAGAAGGGTTTCTTCTTCTGGGCGGCGACGTGCTTCCTGATGACAGACTGGCATTTGTCCGATAGCTCGATGTCGCGCTGGGCGAGCAGGATCTGCAGCGTCGTGTCGACGAGGTAGAGGTGCAGGGTCTTGTCCTGCAGGCTCTTCTCTGTCGGCATCAGTCCCTCTTTGAGGTTGTGGAGCGACAGCGGCGCATCGCCCCAGCCCTCCTTGAAGATGCCGTCAATCTGGTAGAGCAGGAAGAGCAGGCCGTCCTGCTCGTAGAAGGCGAATTCCATCTCACCCGTGCGGAAGGCCTCGCGCGCGATGACGTCCGTGCGCGAGAGCTGCAGGATGAACATCGCGCCGTTGGCGTCGACCTGGAACATCGCGCCGTCGGCCTGCGTGGCAATCGGCATCGGGAATTTCTGGCCAATCTCAAAATTCGTGTACTCACTCATGTTGTATCCCTCGTTTTCTTCGTATGTGCTCTTTCTATTTTACCACAATCTCATGGGTGGGAACATCCGGCTGTGCTATACTTAGGGAAAAGGGGGAATGAGCATGAGCCTCAATGATACACCGCGCGCGATGCGCCTTCACATCGGCCTGTTCGGCCGCCGCAACAGCGGCAAGTCGTCTCTTATCAACGCGTTGACGGGACAGCATGTCGCGACCGTCTCGGATGTTCCGGGCACGACAACAGACCCGGTCTACAAGTCGATGGAGATCCACGGCATCGGTCCCGTCGTCTTCATCGACACGGCAGGCTTCGACGACAGCGGCAGCCTCGGTGAACTGCGCGTCGAGCGCACGAGAGATGCGGCGAAGGAGACGGACATCGCCCTCGTGCTGCTTTCAACCGGTCCGGATGATGGAGCAGGAGCGGCAGGGAATGAAGATGCCTTTCGCTGGCTCGAGCAGCTGAAGAGGCGCGGCGTTCCCGCCATCTCCGTCATCAGCCGCATCGATGAGAGCACGGCGGCCGCATCTCTTGCGCAGGTCATCGAAGCGAGGACAGGTGAGCGTCCCGTGCTCGTCAGCGCTGCGACGGGCGAGGGTCTAGCGGCGCTGCGCGCGGAAATCGCGCGCCATTTGCCAGAGGACTACCGGGCGCGCAGCATCACGGCCGAGGTCTGCGAGAGCGGGGATGCAGTCCTGCTCGTCATGCCGCAGGACATCCAGGCGCCGAAGGGACGCCTGATCCTGCCGCAGGTCCAGACGCTGCGCGAACTGCTCGACCGCAAGTGCCTCGTCTCGTGCTGCACGACGGACTGCCTGCCCGCGATGCTCGCCTCAATGGCAAAGGCACCGGACCTTGTCATCACGGACTCGCAGGCATTCCGGACGGTCCACGCGCTGCTGCCCGCAGGCTGTCGGCTGACTTCGTTTTCCGTGCTGTTCGCTGCGTTCAAAGGCGATGCGCCGTTCTTCGCCGAGTCGGCCCGCCTCCTGCGCGCGCTGCCTGCCAATGCAAAGATCCTGATCGCCGAGGCCTGCACCCACAAGCCACTGCGCGAGGATATCGGCCGCGTCAAGCTGCCGCGCCTGCTCAAGAAGGTGCTCGGCGATGCAATCACCGTGACGGTGACAGCGGGCCGCGACTTCCCCGAGGATCTCACGCCCTTCGACATCGTCATCCACTGCGGCGCCTGCATGTTCAACCGCGCCTATGTCATGAGCCGCGTCGCGGCCTGCCGGAGCGCGCACGTGCCGATGACGAATTACGGTATGGCCATCGCCGCACTGCTCGGCATCCTCGACGATGTCGCGATACCAGGTGTTGACTGATTGCGGCTCGTTTTAGTTGGCTGTCCTTGCTGTACCTGCATGAATACGATACAATAGAAGAGAAACAAATACAACAGAGGTGAGTAACATGAAACACGCATCCTGCATTACGGCGAGCCTGCTCCTGCTGCTCGTCTGCTTCTTGTTCATGCCGCTCGGCATTGTGCGGGCGGAGGGCTGGTACTGGCTGTCGTCGGACAGCAAGTACAGCAAGTATTTTGAACCGTCTTCTGTTCACGTCACGCACAGCGCGGAGACGAGCCATGGCTCCGTCGCGACGGAGATTACGGCATGGACGAAGACGACGTACAGCTACGAGGGCGCCAAGGAGACGCTCGACAATTACGGCCTTAGCGGCCTGATCCCTGACCCCGCGCAGCTGTCATACAGCCTTGCGGAGGTGGCCATCAATCCGCAGAACAGGACCATCCAGTACACGAAAGAGGATTTCTACAACCCGCAGGGCGCAGTCATCTGGTCGAAGGTGGACGGGCGCGTGAAGGAGATTACGAGCCAGCAGTTCGATGAGGCGTTCTATGATGCCATCGTCGATTCGGTATTCGGTGTCGGCGAAGTGGACAGGGCCAGCGCCAAGGACCGCTGGCTCACGCTTTACTCGCATGCGGACGTCGATGGCACGCAGACGCATGTGACGGCCGACACGACGACGATGCGCATGAAAGGCGACAATCTGCTCTTCTGGCAGTGGTCCGAGCACAAGGACGCCGACGGCAATGTCACGAAGATCACCTTCATGAAGCGGACGGTCAATCTGCCGCAGGGAACAGAGCGCCTGATCCGCGCGGAGACCTGGACGCCGTCTCAGGGATGGCAGGATGTGGAGAGCGGTCTCGACGGCGCTTATCACATGATTGCGGCCGATTCGCCAGCGTATCAAGGGCTCCTGCAGTTGCGCGCCTATGCGAAGGCCAATGCCAGCTGGGTCCATCGCTACAGCATCTGGTGAGTCGATATACGGGAATCAAGCGGGCAGATCTCTTTTATTCAAAGGGGTCTGCCTTTTTGTGTACAGACTGTTGGATGTGATATAATAAGAAATATTGTATCTGTTTCCGTTTTACTGCCGTGGCATGTGGAAGGAAGTGTTTTCATGCCAATCAAGATACCGAACAACTTGCCGGCCGCCCATATCCTCGAAGGAGAAAATATCTTCGTCATGGATGCGGACCGCGCTTACAGCCAGGATATTCGCCCGCTCAAGATCCTCATACTGAACCTCATGCCGATCAAGTACATCACCGAGACGCAGCTCTTACGCCTGCTCGGCAATACGCCGCTGCAGATCGAGGTGGACTTCATCTACACCGAGTCGTACACGCCGAGCCACACGTCGCAGGAATACCTGACGGAGTTCTACGGCACGTTCGCAGAAGTCCGCCACAAGAAGTACGATGGCATGATCATCACGGGCGCGCCCGTTGAGATGATGCCATTCGAGGAAGTCGCCTACTGGGATGAGATCTCGGAGATCATGGAGTGGAGCAAGACGCATGTCTACTCGACGTTCCACATCTGCTGGGGCGCGCAGGCCGGCCTCTACTACCACTACGGCGTCCCGAAGTACCAGGTGCCAGAGAAGATCTTCGGCGTCTACAAGCATCACCTCTGCGTCGAGCACGAGAAGCTCTTCCGCGGCTTCGACGATGAGTTCTTCGTGCCGCACTCGCGCCATACGGAGAACCACCGCGAGGACATCGAGAAGGTGCCGGAGCTCACGATCCTGGCGGAGGCCGAGGGGGATGCCGGCGTCTACGCCATCGCCAACCTCAAGAAGCGCCAGTTCTTCATCACGGGCCATGCAGAGTACGACCCGCTGACGCTCAAGCAGGAGTACGACCGCGACGAGAAGGCTGGCATGCATCCGAAGATTCCGCAGAACTACTATCCCGATGACGATCCGACGAAGAAGCCTGTCGTGCGCTGGCGCAGCGTCGCGCACCTGCTCTTTGCCAACTGGCTCAACTACTACGTCTACCAGGAGACGCCGTACGTCCTCGACGAACTCTACAAGGAGAGCGACGACTGAGTGCTTCACTAAACTTTCAGCCGACAGTTCTATACTGATGGTGTCACGATACAGCACGATACAGGAGGGAATCTCATGAACAAGTTCAAGAATACCTGCCTCGGCCTGATGGCTGCTGCTGCCTTCTTCACGGCAGTGCCGGCCTGTGAGGCGGCCAGCATAGATGTGCCGGAGAATGTCTTCCAGTGGGTCCAGTCGACGGCGCGGCAGAATTACTACTTCAATAAGGAGCAGATGTGCTACGCGGTCAATCCAAACGGGGAAATCGATATCGGTACGCTGATCGTGCCGACGCTGCGCACGTTCGATGATGTACAGAAGCAGGATGTCATCGACAAGCGCCGCTGGAAGATGCTGTCAGTCAAGGGGTACGACGACCTCGTCGGCTGTGCCGACTACCTCGCCATCGACCTGCGCGACCGCACGATAAAGGTCACGAAGCATGACGACCTCGACAGCACGTGGTCGGCGCTCGACTCGACTGTCGACGCGGCAACCATCGACATGAAGAAGCTCTCGGGCAAGGATGTCGACTCGAAGTTCTGCAACGCTGTCCTGCAGTATGCGGCCAAGCATCAGGATGAGCTCATCGCGCGCACGAAGGGCAAGCTCAGTGCAGCCGATGCCAAGATCCTCAAGACGAAGAAGGACCCGCTGTTCCAGCTTGTAGCTGCGTCGCAGTCAGCAGATGCCGACAGCACGGCCGGCACGGCGAAGCACCGCGCAAGGAAATAAAGGGATAGATTTGAGAGGAGGAGCGGTGTGGAGCAGCAGGAAATGGAAGCGTGCGTGAAGCGGGCAGAAGCGTCGCATGTGCTGACGCCCGAGGAGATCACAGCACTACTGGGCGCACCGGAGGTGGAAGAATGCCTCGCTGCGGCTGCTGACCGCGTGCGCCATGCATTTGTCGGCGACGGCGTGCACCTGCGCGGACTCATCGAATTCTCGAACATCTGCCGCCAGAACTGCATGTACTGCGGCTTGCGGCGCGAGAACGGCAAGGTCGAGCGCTATCGGCTCGACGCCGATACCATCGTGGAGCTCGCGCACAAGGCAAAGGGCTACGGCTATCAGACAGTCGTCCTGCAGTCGGGCGAGGACCTGTACTTCACGGCAGAGCGTCTCGCTGCCATCGTCCGTCGCCTCAAGGAGCTCGACCTTGCCGTGACGCTGTCGGTGGGGGAGCGCAGCTATGAGGAGTACGCACTCTGGCGCACTGCCGGTGCCGACCGCTATCTGCTGCGCATCGAGACGACGGACGAGGCGGTCTACGAGCGCTGGGACCCGGGCATGGACTACGCCAACCGCGTGCGCTGCCTGCACGACCTGCGCGCGCTCGGCTATGAGGTCGGCACGGGGACGCTCGTGGGCCTGCCGGGGCAGAGCCTTGCTTCGATTGCGGCAGACATCCTGTTCTACCAGCAGCTCGATGCGGACATGGTCGGCATCGGCCCCTTGATCCCGAATCCCGACACGCCGCTCGGCACGGCGGTGCCTGGCGACTTTCACCTGACGCGACGCATGGTCGCCCTGCTGCGCCTGCTGCTGCCCGAGGCCAACATCCCCGCAACGACGGCCATGGAGACGATGGTGCCGCACGGCCGCGAGCTCATCCTCGCGTCGGGGGCCAATGTCGTCATGCCGAATGTCACCGAGGGCGACCCGCGCCGCAACTATGCCCTGTACCCCGGCAAGGTCTGCGTGGCCGACACGCCGGCTGCCTGCCGCAGCTGCATGAGTGGGCGCATCCGCGCGATGGGACGCTTCGTCGCGAAGGACAAGGGCTTCCGCCGCCACCATCAATCGTGAAACGATGGTGTCAAGAACGCAGAGAGGAGTGGATGTTATGCGTGCATATGCTGTCATCGATATCGGCGGCACGGCCATCAAGTACGGCTGTGCAACAGAGGAGGGCCGGTTCCTCGAGAAAGCTTCCCGCCCGACCAGAGCGGGGGCCGTGAGCATCCCCGATGCGGTCCTCGCCATCGTCAAGGACATGGCCGCGCGCCATGAGCTTGCGGGCATCGCCATCGATACGGCTGGCATCGTGCGGCCGGGCGAGGACGGCGAGATCGTCTTTGCCGGTGAGACGACGTTCCCCGGCTATAGCGGCACAAAGCTCGGCCGCATCGTGCGCGAGACGATGCAGCTGCCCGTGCTCGTCGAGAACGACGTCAATGCTGCGGCGCTCGGTGAAGTATGGCGCGGTGCGGCCCGCGGCGCATCCTCTGCCTTTATGATCACGGTCGGCACGAACCTCGGCGGCTGCTTCGTGCAGCAGGGCCGCATCTGGCACGGTGCGAGCTTCAGCGCCGGCGAGATCGGCTATCTGCGCCTGCACAATGAGAAGCGCATCTTGGAGGACGTCGCCTCGACGCGCGCCATGATCCGCGAGGCTGCCTTCTCACACAACATGAGCCCCTCAGAGCTCACGGGCGAGACGGTCTTCGACTGGGCGCGCGAAGGCGACGAGGCGGCATTGGCGGCCATCCAAGGACTGGCTGACAACCTCGGCGAGGGCCTAGCGGCCGTCTGCTGCCTGCTCAATCCAGAGGTCATCGTGCTCGGCGGCGGTGTCATGGCGCAGAGCGAGGTTCTCGGGCCGCTGCTCGAGCGGCGCCTCGAGCAGCTCGTCATGCCTGCCATGCGCGTAAAGACACGCCTCGCCTTTGCCGTACTCGGCAACGATGCCGGCATGCTCGGCGCGCTCTACGCGCTGCTGCAGCAGGAACATGTTGAAGTGCAGTGAAGATAGGAAATGACAGAGAACAGGAAAAGCCATCCGCGACAGCGTGCGGATGGCTTTTTTTGTTCTCTTTTGGATCAGTGGAACAGGATCATGACGAGGCCGCCGACGGCCGGCATGCCGACGATGAAGACGCGAAGCAGGGGCAGCGGGGCGAGGTGCGTCATCTTCGCACCGAACCAGGCGCCGATCATGAGGCCGGCGAGCGTCTGGATGAAGATCGGGAAGTCGAGCCGACCGTTGAAGAGGTAGCTCAGGCCGCCTGCTGCCGAGATGGGCAGGATGACCATCATGCAGGTGCCGATGGTCTGCAATAGCGGCACGCCGAAGACGACCATGAGGGCGAGCTGGATGTAGGCCGCCGCGCCGATGCCGAAGGCACCAGAGAGGAAGCCCATGAAGAGGCCGATGGCGATGCCGTAGATCCAGAGCTTGCGCCCCGTCAGAGGCTCCTGACGGATCTTGATGTGGCGGCCGAGCCATTCGGCCTGGTACATCTTGATGTAGAGTGTCAAAGCGCTCGAGGCGAGCATGATGCCTGTGATCGCGCTGAGGATGGCGGACGGCACGATGTTGGAGAAGTTGGCGCCGAGATAGGCACCGGCGATGCCGCCTGCGCCCATGATGGCACCCGTCTTGACGAGCACCTCGTGCTGGCGGAAGTGGCTGATCGTGCCGGACAGCATCGTGAAGACCATCGAGGCGAGGGCCACGGCGAGCGCTGTGTGGATGGGCACGTGGAAGCCGACGGTCAGCAGGGCAATCGTGACGCCGGCGCCGCCGGCCCCGACAAAGCCGATCAATGCGCCGAGGGCGAGCATGGAGGCGAATAGCAAGAGAATCATCCTTTCTGATTTCTGATGTTTGTCTGAGCGCGCTTTGAGAAAAGCAAAAAAGCCAGGAGCAACTGCATCCTGGCTGTGATATACAATGGTGACACCTATGGGATTCGAACCCATGAACCCGGCGTGAGAGGCCGGTGTCTTAACCGCTTGACGAAGGTGCCGATGGTGACGCCTATGGGATTCGAACCCATGAACCCGGCGTGAGAGGCCGGTGTCTTAACCGCTTGACGAAGGCGCCGTGGTGACACCTATGGGATTCGAACCCATGAACCCGGCGTGAGAGGCCGGTGTCTTAACCGCTTGACGAAGGTGCCACGTAACTGACTTGATTTATTATATTACACTTCCTGCAGTTTGGCAAGACTTTTTTTGAGGCGATCCAAAGAAATTTTTTTGCCGAGCAGAGAGAGGATTTCCGTGGCGCCGCCTGGCGTGACTTTCTGGCCTGCTGCGGCGATGCGCAGGACCCACATGGCGAGGCCCTTCTTGATTTCCTTCTCTTCGATGTAGGCGTTGAGCTTCTCGTAGAGTGCATCGTTGCTCCATTCGGACTCCGGCACGTCCTCTAAGAGGGCCATCATGCCCGGCAGCAGTTCAGCGGCCTTCTCCGGCGTGACCTTGTTGCGCTTGTTGACGTAGAGCTCCGCATCGAAGGCCGGCTGCTCGCAGAGGAAGGCAATCTCCTGCGGCAGGTCGCCGAGGCGCTGGATGCGCGTCTTGAGCAGTGCGGCGAGATGCGCCCAGTTCTTCTCGAGGTAGTCGGGCAGGTCGCCGGCGAATGGGCGCGCCATCTTGGCGAAGTCCTCATCGCTCATGGCCTTGAGGTATTCGCCGTTGATCCAGCCGAGTTTGTCGTAGTCAAAGACAGCCGGGGATTTCGAGAGGCCTTCGAGGCTGAAGTGCGCGATGAGCTCATCCATCGAGAAAATCTCCTGGTTCGTCGTCTTCGGGTTCCAGCCGAGCAGCGCGACGTAGTTGACGATGGCGTCGGGCAGGTAGCCGGCCTTGACGAGGTCATCGAAACTCGTGGCACCGTGGCGCTTCGAGAGCTTCGAGATGGAGCCGTCCTCGTTCTTGCCCATGACAGGAGCGAGGTGGATGAAGGTCGGGACATCCCAGCCGAACGACTCGTAGAGCAGGATGTATTTCGGCGTCGAGGTGATGAACTCTGCACCGCGCATGATGTGCGTGATGTGCATGAGATGGTCATCGATGACGTTGGCGAAGTTGTAGGTCGGCATGCCGTCACGCTTCAGGAGTACCTGATCCTCGAGCTCTTCGTTCTTGATCGTGATGTTGCCGTGGAGCACATCGAAGAACGTCGTCTCGCCCGTGAGCGGCATCTTCTGGCGGATGACATAGGGATCGCCGTTCTTGAGGTGCTCTTCGATGACCTCCGGCGAGAGATTGCGGCAGGTGCGGTCATAGCCGCCGAACTGGCCGGCCGAGTGATCTTCGTCCGGGTCACAGAAGCAGTAGTAGGCGTGGCCCGTCTTGACGAGCTCCTCGGCGTACTGTTTGTAGAGATCCATGCGCTCGCTCTGGACGTACGGGCCGTACGGGCCGCCGAGGGATGGACTCTCGTCCGGGACGATGTGCGCCATATCGAGCGTGCGGTTGATGAAGTCGATGGCGTCGGCGACGTAGCGCGTGCGATCCGTGTCCTCGATGCGCAGGATGAACTGGCCCTGCTGGGATTTTGCGTAAAGATAGCCGTAAAGGGCCGTGCGCAGGTTGCCGATATGCATGTAGCCCGTCGGGCTCGGCGCAAAACGCGTGCGGACAGTCTGCTTAGTCAATGGAATTCCTCCTCTTTATGTATACGATGTGTGCATTGCGGGATATCTTTAAAAAGTATACTACAGAACAGCTTATGAGACAAGAAAAGGCAAGGGATGGAGCCCTTGCCTGACTGGTTCAGCGATTTTTATCGGTTCACTTCCGCAGGAAGTTGTAGAGTGCGCGGTACATGAGCATGGAGCTCACAGCGCCCGGGTCCTCATGGCCGATGCTGCGCTCGCCGACGAGGCTTGCGCGGCCGCGGCGCGCGGCAATGGTCTTCGTGAAGTCCACACCCTCTTTGGCGGCATGCGAGGCCTCTTGGAGGACCTCGAAGAGCGTCTTGCCCTCAGCATGTTCTGGCAGGAAGCACTCGTGGATGGGAATCAGCACGTCGAGCATGGTCTTGTCGCCTTTCTGGGCATGGCCGCGCTTCTCGATGCCGGCAATAGCCGCGCCGAGTAGCTTTTCGAAGGAGGCGACGCTGAGTTTCGTGTCCTCGTCGCAGACCTCGGAGGCTCTGACGAATCCCGTGCCGTAGAGTGGGCCGGCGGCGCCGCCGACGTTGCGGATGAATGCCTTGCCAATCGTGTAGAGGACGGGGCCCGGCTTCGTCGTGTCGTCCATCTCCTCGACGGCATCGAGCGCGGCCTGGAAGCCGCGGGCCATGTTGATGCCGTGGTCGCCATCGGCGATCTGGCGGTCGAGATCCGTCAGGTAATCTTTCTGGGCGATGATCGCCGCGGCAACTGCATCGAGTGCGTCTTTGATTCTGGTCATATGAAAAACTCCTTTTTATCGTCCACCGATATCGTGATGATTATCTATACCAATGATATTATATTATAACATGAGGACGAAAAAGCACAAGAGTGAATTGACAGAAATATGGGAGAAGATAAACTCTTTCTACCTATGATTTTTGGGAAAAAGATTTGCCTATTTTTGTGAGAAAAAGTATAATAGCAAGAAAGAGATATAGGACGTATGAATATTTGCTATAGGCGGCTCCGGCCGGAAAGAGAGATCACTATGGAAATCAAGGATATGCGGGCATTCTATGCCATCGTGGAAGAGGGCAACATCAGTCATGCGGCACAGCGCCTCGACATTGCGCAGCCGGCCCTCTCGCGCCAGATGAAGCGGCTGGAGACTTCGCTCGGCGTGCAGCTCTTCGAGCGCGGCAGCCGACGCATCCGCCTGACGGATGCGGGGCGTGTGCTCTACTCGCGCGTCGAGCACATCCTCGGCATGGTCGACGGGACGGTGCGCGAGATCACGGAAATCGGCTCCGGCATCGCCGGCTCGATCCAGCTCGGGACAATCACGACGTCGGGCGCACTGCTGCTGCCGGAGCTCATCTCCGAGTTCCACCGCCGCTACCCGCAGGTCACGTATCAGATCTGGGAGGCCGAGGGCGCGCGCATCCTGGAGCTGCTCGACAACCGCGTCATCGAAATCGCCATCACGCGCACGCAGGTGGACTCCAAGGTCTACGAGTCGATCGTGCTGCCGAATGAGCCGCTCGTCGTCGTCATGAATAAGGACCAGGTCATCGGTGCGTCCGACAGCGAAGTCCGCATGGAGGAGCTGCGTGACACGCCGATCATCATCCCGCTGCGCTGGCAGAGCCTCTTCATCGCGAACTGCCGCAAGCTCGGCTTCGACCCGCACATCCTCTGCGTCTCGGACAGCATCGTGCAGGACCTCCTGCTCGTCAAGCGCGGCATGGGCGCGGCCATCCTGCCCGTCTCATCGCGCACCTTGCTGACGGACGGCAATCTCCATTACAAGAAGCTCGTCTCGCCGGAGATGAGCACGCACACGGTCATCGCCTGGCTCAAGAACCGCACGCTCTCTTCGTCGAGCGAGCACTTCATCAAGCTCTTCCGCGAGATGTTCCTCGGCGAGAGGGCGCAGCACAGCGATGAAGAGACGGTGTGAAAGCAATTAGAATCGAATTAATTCGGCAGGAATCCCTTTCTTTTTCCAGGGAGCTGCTATATAGTAGAGATATATTAAAAAATATATCTCTTTTTTTCTTATCTTCCGTTTGTCATTGGATATCATCTGGATATGGAGGGGATCACATGGATAAGGCGAATCAGCCGAGTAAACCAGTACGCATCTTCATTGTCGAGGACGAGCACCGCATCGCGCGCTTCCTGCAGATCGAGCTCGAGCACGAGGGCTTTGAGACGGAGATCGAGGAGAACGGCACGCGCGCCTATGAGCGCATCATGCAGGGCAACTTCGACCTTGTGCTGCTCGATGTCATGCTGCCGGGCATGGATGGCCTGACCATCTGCAAGCGCGTGCGCGAGGTCTCGTCTCTGCCGATTATCATGCTGACGGCCAAGGACGAGGTCGAGGACAAGGTGGCCGGCCTCGACATCGGTGCTGACGACTACATGACGAAGCCGTTTGCCATCGAGGAACTCATGGCCCGCATCCGCAATGCGCTGCGCAAGCACGTGCCGGACAATGGCGTGCCGCTCGAGGAGCGCCTGCAGGTCAAGAATCTCGTCATGTACCCGAAGCGCTATGAGGTCGAGGTCGACGGCGAGACGGTCCACCTGACGAAGAAGGAGTACTCGCTGCTCGAGTACATGATGCGCAATAAGCGCACGGTCCTCACGCGCGACCAGATCCTCGAGAAGGTCTGGGGCTACGATTACAGCGGCGACACGAATGTCGTCGATGTCTACATCCGCTACCTGCGCGCCAAGCTCGACGACCACTTCCATGAGAAGTACATCTACACGGTCCGAGGCGTAGGCTATGCGGTCAAGGAGTAAGGGCTTCTGGCAGCGTCTCTACTGCAGGAGCCCGCTCTGGCGCATGAAGATCTCGACGAAGATCACCTGCCTCTATGCGGCCATCTTGCTCGTCGTGCTGCTCCTCACGAGCGCCATCATGGGCCTAGGCATCTACTTCTCGTTCTACCATGAAGCGGAGACGGAAATCCACATCGCGATGCAGAACGTGCAGAAGGGGCTGGCCTCGTCGCACAGCCTGCAGGCATTCCTGAAACGCGGCGATCTCGTCCCGCCCGGTGTCGTGATGCGCGTGACGGACCTGACGGGCAGTGTCATCTACGAGAACGACTCGCACTATCCTTCTCTTGAGGTCGTAGAGGATTATCGCGTGAAGAACCCCCCGTTCTGGGCGGCCAAGGACATGGAGGTCGTCGAGTTCAAGCGCTTCATGATGTACTATACGTCAATGGATGTAGCCGATCACGGGCAGATTTATCAGATCCACTTCTTCCGCACGATTACGGCGGAGAAGAACTTCCTCATGGAACTCCAGCGCCTGCTGTTCCTCATCACGATCGCGGGCACGCTCGTCGCGCTTCTCGCGGGATATTTCCTGAGCAACAGGATACTCCAGCCCATCCGGAACCTCACGCAGACGGCGCGCAAGATAGAGGTGGAGCGCATGGACAAGCGCATTGAGGTGCCGCCGGCGCAGGACGAGCTGTCAGAGCTCGCCCTGACGTTCAACCACATGCTCGACCGCTTGGAGCGCGGCTTCAATCAGCAGCAGCGCTTCGTCTCGGATGCCTCACATGAGCTCCGGACACCGGTGACGGTCATTCTCGGCTACTCCGACCTGCTCGCGCGCTGGGGCAGATCCGATGCGAAGATCCTCGAGGAGGGCATCACCTCGATCCGCTCGGAGGCTGAGGATATGCAGGACCTCATCGAGAAGCTGCTGTTCCTTGCGCGCGCCGACCAGAAGCGCCAGATCCTGCACAAGGATTTCGTCCACCTCGACGAGCTCGTCGACGACGCCGTCCGCAAGATGAAGCTCGTTGCCAAGGAGCACACTGTGCAGATCGCGGTCAATGAGCCGGGCATCATCTACGCGGACCCGGCCACGATGCGCCAGATGATGCGCATCTTTCTCGAGAACGCGGTCAAGTACACGCCGGCAGGCGGCCATATCGCGGTTTCGTCTCGCCGCCTGCCAGAGAAGGGCTGCATGGAGCTGACGTTTGCCGATGATGGCATCGGCATCGCGCAGGAGGACAAGGACAAGATTTTCGAGCGCTTCTACCGCGCGGACAGCGCGCGCACGAAGAAGGCCGGCAGCATCGGCGGAACAGGCCTCGGCCTCTCCATCGCGAGCTGGATTGCCGAGCAGCACGAGATCGAGATTGCCGTCGAGAGCGAGCTTGACAAGGGCACGAAATTCATCCTGACCATCCCGCTGGCAGAGGATGACGAAAGCGATACAAGCGATAAAGAAGGATAACAGGCATAAGGAAGCGGCCATGGGAATTTTCCCATGGCCGCTCTTTTCATGCAGTGTATGGATTCTCTGTCAGTGGAACAAGCGCCCGAAGAGGTGCTTCTTCTCATTCGAGGCGATGTTGCGGACGCTGATCTCGTCGGCTCCGTTGAAGAAGATGTCGGGGTTGGCGATGCTCTCGACCCACTCCTCCGAGTAAATCGGCTTGTCCATGAGTAGGGAGCTGACCTTCTTGCGGATGACCTCGAGTGCGGCTGGGTCATCCACATTGAGGGCGGCGGCGAGGAGCTGGCCAATCTTCTCCATGTCCTTTTCCTTCAGGGAACGCGTCGTCGGATTGAGGCTGGAGAGGCGCAGTACGGGGTGTGCGGGCCTGCGCTCTGCATCCGGCAGGCGTGCCGTCTTGATCATGAAGCCCGCGCGGTGCAGCTTCTGCTCGGTCTTCTGCGGGTCGGCATCTGGGGGCAATGCCGCGACGACGAGGTGGCAGTCTGTGCCGTCGCCCCAGATGGGGATGCCGTTCTCTTGCAGGGCTTTGCTCAGGGCACGCGCATTGGCGATGACCTGCTGCCCGTAGAGGCGGAAGGACGGCTCGGAAGCCTCGCGCAACGAGACGGCGAGGGCTGCGAGGCGGTTCTTGTGCAGGGCGGAATGACCGTTGTCGATGACGGAGCGCTCAATCGTCTCGGCCAGTTCTTTCTTGCAGAGGATGATGGCGCCTTCAGGGCCCTGCAGCGAGTCATTCGTCGGGAAGGTCACGACGTCGGCGTCAGCGACGGGCGACGGCATGAGGCCTGCGGCAACGAGGCCGACGTTCTGGCCGATGTCGACCCAGAGCAGAGCGCCGGCCTCGTGCGTGACTTTCGCGAGGCGCTTCGTGTCGATGGCGAACGGGAAACTCGTCGGCGAGAAAATCACGATCTTGGGCTGGTGGCGTGCAATCTGCTCGTCGAGTTCCTTCCAGTCGATGTCGCGGTTCTCCCAGTCTGCTCCGAAGATGGAGAAGCGGTAGGAGAGGCCGTGGCAGAGCTCCTGTTTGCGGCCATTGAAGGAGAGGACGGGATTGCCGGATTTCAAGAGCGCCTTGAAGACGACGCGCGAGGCGGCGCTGATGCTGTCGAGGCGTACGATGGCGTGTTCCGCATGGAAGCACTTGAGCGCGCGCTCGACCGCCATGCGCTCAAAGCGCCCAGTGCGGCTGATGCCGTGGTAATCCGTGCTGACGTTGGCGAGGATGCTGCCCTCGAGGTAGGCGGCAAACGGTGATTCGGCATTGACGGTCGGGATCAGGGACATCGTGAAGCGCTGCTCCTCGATCTCGTCCTGGAATTCGGCAAATACTTCTTCATCGAGCTTCTTGAGCGTGCTCAGTAATTCTTCTCTGTCCATATAAGTACCTCACTTTTTGGTGGAATTGTTTCGGCTGGTAGTGCACATCCGGCATCAGAACGGCCAGACGAGCGGGATGATGACCGTGCAGACAATCATCGAGACGAGGACGAGCGGCAGGCCGACCTTGACATAGTCCATGAAGTGGAACTTGCCAGGGCCGAGGATAAGGGTGTTCGGCGGCGTGGCGACCGGCGTCGTGAAGGCACAGGATGCGGCGATGCCGATGGCCATGAGCACGGGGAACGGCGAGACGCCGATCGACTGGGCAATCGAGATGCCGATCGGGGCGAGCAGCGCTGCGGCGGCCGTGTTCGACATGAACTGCGTGAGGCCGCAGGACAGAAGGAACAGCGCCATGACGATGATGAGCGGGGAGGCGTTGCTGCCGATGATGCCGACGACGCCGTTGGCGATCATCGCACCGGCTCCCGTCTTGTCCATGGCCTCTGCGAGCGGCAGCATGCCGGCGAACAGGAAGATGGTCGTCCAGTCGATGCCGCCGTATGCCTGCTTCTCGCTGAGGCAGCCCGTGATGACGCAGGCGAGTGCGCCGATGATGGCGGCCGTCTGCATCGGCACGTTGATCGTCTTCGAGAGTGCCATGGCGACGACGACGAGGATGAGGATGATGGCACAGATGGCCATCTTGCGCGTATCCTTCGGCAGGTCAGACGTCAGGTCGCTGAGGTTGCTGTCGATATGGCCGTGCGGGCAGAGCCGCCTGCCAATCGTCAGCATGTAGATGACGCCGGCGATCGAGAGCGGGATGCCGATCCAGGCGAATTCAAAGAAGCCAAAGGGCTGCAGGCCGCTGGCGGAGAGCGTTGCGCTCATGAGGATGTTCGGCGGCGTGCCGATCATCGTGATGGTGCCGCCGACATTGGCCGCGACGGCCAGGGCCATGAGCTGCGGCGAGACGGCGAGGCGCGCGACGGCGCAGATCTGCACGACGACCGGCAGCAGGCAGGCGACGGTCGCGGTGTTCGACGAGACAGAGGACAGGATGATCGTGACAATCATGATGGCGGCCATCAGGCGCTTCTCGCCCGTGCCTGCGGCATGGACGACGGTGATGCCGATGCGCTGGGCGAGGCCCGTCTGGAACATCGCGGCGCCGATGACGAACATGCCGGCGAAGAGTACGACGGTGGAATTCGACAGGCCGGAGAAGACCTGCTTCGGCGTCAGCACGCCGAGCAGGCCGAGGGCAATCGAAGCTCCCATTGCCGTAACGGCAAGCGGGATGATTTCCGTCACGAAGAAAAATGCTGCAACCCCGAGGACAATCAGGGTCAATACTGCTGGATCCATAAATAGACTCCCTTCTTTCTGAAAGCTTCTCGCATGAGGAACGGGATATTTCGCCATCCCTCTCGTTATCTTTTATCTATTCGTCGCGTTTTTACCGTTTTCCTCTTATGCTCTACAAAAAAAGAGTCTCGAACGACGAGAGTTGAAAATTTGTGTACTTTTGTGCAATTGAAGCAGGAAGTCAGCCGCTCTGGAAAGAATAGGGTAAGAAACCATCTGGAATCGTAAAGAAAGAATGAGAGATTGGAAGAATGGAAGGAGCGTTCATGAGGATGAGGGTACTTGTCACGGGTGTAACGGGACAGCTCGGGCACGATTGTGTCCTGGAGCTGAAGGATAGAGGCATTGAAGTGCAGGGCGTGTCGAGCCGGGAATTCCCCCTGACGGATGCGGAGGCGATGCGCCGCTATATGGCCATCTACAAGCCGACATGCGTCATCCACTGTGCGGCCTACACGGCAGTGGACCGGGCGGAGGATGATGAGGCGGCCTGCATGGCCGTCAATGCAGCGGGCACGGCGAACCTTGCCAAGCTCTGCCGCGAATTCCGCGCGAAGATGGTCTACATCAGCACGGATTACGTCTTCCCGGGGGATGGCACGGAGCCGTATGAGACGGATGCTCCAAAGGGACCGACGAATGTCTACGGAAAGTCGAAGCTCATGGGCGAGGAGGCCGTCAGCTCGATACTCCGGCGCTGCTTCATCGTGCGCATCTCGTGGGTCTTCGGCATCAACGGCAAGAATTTCATCCGCACGATGCTGCGCCTTGGCCAGTCGCATGCAAAGCTCACGGTCGTCGACGACCAGGTCGGCTCACCGACATACACGCGCGATCTCTCGGTGCTGCTCGCCGACATGATCCAGACGGAGCGCTACGGCGTCTACCATGCGACGAACGAGGGATTCTGCTCGTGGGCCGAGCTTGCGGCAGAGGTCTTCCGCCAGGCCGGCATGCCAGTTGTCGTTGAGCCTGTGCCGTCCTCTGCCTATCCGACGCGTGCCGTGCGGCCGCATAACTCCCGCATGAGCAAGAGGAGCTTGACGGAGGCAGGGTTCTCGTTGCTGCCGCGCTGGCAGGATGCTGTCGGTCGCTATCTCATCGAGCTCGAGAGCCTGAGGGAGCAGCAGGAAGCCCGCGCAGAATGAATGGAGCATTGCATTACAGGATTTGTCCTCTGAGCGTGTACATCTCGGCGAGGTGTACACGCTTTTTATTTTCCTGGGATACAGAGTACGCGTATAAAACACAAATTACAGGGAAAAGTATTGCATCCTGCTACTGTTTAGTGTATACTAACACATGTACTTTTGAGAGAAACGCATTTCGTTTCACTGCGTCAATTGCAATCAAGGGGGATTCATATGTTTCATAAGATTGGTAAGAAATACCGGGAGACTGCACTGATCAAGCTGATCATCGTCGGCCTCATCCTCGGCATCATCATCGCGCTGGCAGCCCCGCAGGCCGTGCCGGCCGTCTCGGTGCTCGGCGATCTCTTCGTCCGTGCCCTCAAGGGCATCGCACCGGTCCTCGTCTTCGTGCTCGTCATGAATGCTCTGGCTCAGAAGAATTCTGATGCCAGCGCTTCGATGAAGCCAATCGTGCGTCTCTACGTCTTCGCGACGTTCTGCGCCTCACTTGTTGCCGTCGCATACTCGTTTGCGTTCCCGACGGTCCTGCACCTGCAGGTTGCCGATGCGCAGCTCGCGCCGCCGTCCGGCATCGTCGAGGTCCTGCACAACCTGATTCTTTCGGTCGTCGACAACCCGATTCACGCGCTGGCCAATGCCAACTACATTGGCATCCTCGGCTGGGCCTGCCTGGCTGGCATCGCGCTCCATGCGGCCAGTGACACGACGAAGAACATGCTCAACGACTTCGCGAAGACGGTCACGAAGATCGTGCAGTGGGTCATCCGCTTTGCACCGTTCGGCATCATGGGCCTCGTGGCCAATGCCATCGGCACGAATGGTCTCGGTGCACTGCTCGGCTACGTCCAGATCCTCGGCGTCCTGCTCGCGGCGTTCTTCACGGTCGCACTGGTCATGAATCCGCTGATCGTCTACCTGCACATTCACCGCAATCCGTATCCGCTCGTCTGGACGACGCTCAAGGAGAGCGGCCTCTACGCCTTCTTCACGAGAAGCTCTGCGGCCAACATCCCGGTCAATCTCGCACTCTGCGAGCGCCTCGGCCTCGATGAGGACACGTACTCGATCTCCATCCCGCTCGGCGCGACAATCAACATGAGCGGCGCGGCCATCACGATTGCCGTCCTCTCGCTCGCCGCAGCGCACACGCTCGGCATCAGCGTCGACCTGCCGACGGCACTCCTTCTCTGCCTCGTCTCGACTGTCGGTGCCTGCGGCGCCTCGGGTGTGGCTGGCGGCTCCCTGCTGCTGATCCCTGTCGCCTGTGCATCGTTCGGCATCGGCAATGACATCGCCATGCAGGTCGTCGGCGTCGGCTTCATCATCGGCGTCATCCAGGATGCCTGTGAGACGGCCCTCAACAGCTCGACGGACGTGCTCTTCACGGCGACGGCTGAATTCGCACAGCGCGCCAAGGAAGGCAAGCTGCGCAATGAGGACATGGTTTCGCACAACAACTGATTTTACGACATAAAAAATGCGGTCCAGCTCTGCTGGATCGCATTTTTGCTGTATAGAGGCGATCATTTGCGGATGATCAGCGCCATGAAGACGAGATCTTCTGTCTTGGATGTGTTCTTGATGCCGTGCTGCTCGCCGTCCGGGCAGAACGTCGTCGCACCGGCACCAATCTCGACTTCCTTGCCGTTGTCGTTGTAGAGCGCATGGCCGGAGAGGATGTGGTACGTCTCGGTATTGCCCTCGTGCTTGTGGACGCCGATGCCGCAGAGTGGCGGCACAATGACCTTTGCGTACATGTCGCACTTGCCGTCGAGTTCTTTAGGTGTCAGGAGTTTGACGATCGTGATCGTGCCAATGCCTTTTTCTGCCTGTCCCGGTGCTGGTTCAATGAATGCCATGGTAAAATCTCCTTTTCGCTGTTCGAGCCTTGCCGCAGGGCGGCAAGTTTGTTACAATGGATATACAATTTATAGGTTCTAGATAAATGCGGGGATTCCTCTATGAAGATGGGATTTGCGCTTTATTTTTTTGGAGGATGCGATATGGTTTATCTCTTGAAATTCGGGGCCAGCTGGGTACTGCCGCCTGGCATCTTCATCCTGGCGCTCTTTGTCTTGTCCTGGTGGCTCTTTAAGAAGCCCGGCGAGAAGCGTGCGGCGGCCGTCCTGTTCGCGCTGACCTTTGCCTTCTACCTGCTCTGCACGGGCTTTGTCGCCGAGAAGACGATGGGCTGGCTGGAATCTGCTTACCAGCCGCCGGAGCAGGCGTCGGGCGATGTCATCATCATGCTAGGCGGCGGCGCCTACAGCGACACGCCGGATGTCGACGGCACGGGGACGCTCTGCGCAAGCCCTGCGAGCCGCCTCTTGACGGCCGTGCGCCTGCAGCGTCAGCTCGGCGTGCCGATCCTGCTGTCGGGCGGCCAGGTCTACGAGGACACGGGCGCGGAGGCGAAGATCGCCAAGCGCGTGCTCATGAGCCTCGGCGTGCCGGAGGAGAAGATACTGACGGAGACGAAGAGCATCAACACGAGTCAGAATGCCCGCTTCTCAGCTGAGATCCTGCGCGAGAACGGCCTCTCGCACCCGATACTCGTGACGAGCGCCTTCCACATGAAGCGCTCGGTGCTCAACTTCCAGAAGCAGGGCGTGGCCGTCGAGCCGTTCCCGACAGACTACCTGGTCGCGCACCATCCTGTATTCCACTACACGAAGTTGCGCCCGCAGACAGAGGCGCTCCTAGACAATGTGACGGTGCTGCAGGAGACACTGCGCACCTTTGTGACGAGGTATATCGAATGACAAAGAACTTGACAGAAGGATCGCCGGCCAAGCTGATCTTCTTCTTCACTATGCCGCTGATTGCGGGCAATATCTTCCAGCAGCTCTACGCCTTTGTCGACACCTTGATCGTCGGCCGCTTCCTCGGCGTCAATGCCCTGGCGGCCGTCGGCTGCACGGGCGCCCTGATGTTTTTGATGCTCGGCTTCGTCATAGGCTTCTCGACAGGGCTCTCCATCTACACGGGCCAGCGCTTCGGCGCGCGTGACGAGGAGGGTGTGCGCCGAAGCGCTGCGGCCTGTGCCGTACTCTCTCTCCTGGCCTCAATCGTCCTGACGACCGTCGGCGTGCTGCTCTGCCGCCAGCTCCTAGTCTGGATGCAGACGCCGGCGGAGATCCTCGACGGGGCCTATTCCTTCATCAGCCTCGTCTACGCAGGCATCGGCCTCTTCGTATTCTACCAGACGCAGACGAATCTCATCCGCGCGCTCGGCGACAGCAAGACGCCGACCGTGCTGCTCGCCTGTGGGCTCACGCTCAACATCATCTTCGAGCCGATCGCAATCCTCGTCTTCGGCTGGGGCATCCCGGGCGCTGCTCTGGCGACGCTCGCCTCGCAGGTCTGCGGCAACCTGCTCTGCCTTGCCTTCATCCTGCGCAGGGTCCCTGCACTGCACGCGCACCGCGAGGACTGGTGTCCGGACTTCAAGCTCTACTGGGAACACCTGCGCATCGCCCTGCCGATGGGGTTCCAGTCGAGCATCATCGCGATTGGCGCCGTTATCCTGCAGGTCGCGCTCAATGACCTCGGCCCTACGGCCGTTGCGGCCTATGCAGCAGCCCAGAAGATCGAGTCCATCGCGATGATGCCGATGATGTCGTTCGGCATCGCGATGTCGGCCTACACGGCACAGAACTACGGCGCGCGCAAGTTCGAGCGCATCGGCGAGGGCGTGCGCAAGTGCTGCTACATGTCCGTGACGTTTGCCGTGCTTGCCGGCGCGGGGCTCATCTTCTTCGGCCCTTCGCTCATGCGCCTCTTTGTCGGCGATGGGGCGCAGCAGGTCATCGACTTCGGCCACGAGTACCTGATTGTCAACGGCTCGTGCTACTGGATCCTCTCCTTCCTCTTCATCTTCCGCTACACACTGCAGGGACTCGGCCAGAGCGTCGTGCCGACGATCGCGGGCATCATGGAGCTCTTGATGCGCACGGCGGCAGCGCTCTTCCTCTGCGGCTGGCTCGGCTACCTCGGCGCCTGCCTTGCCAACCCGATGGCCTGGATCGGCTCCTGCGTTCCTCTGGCCATCGCTTTCTACTGGACGCACCGGAGCTTCAAGAAAAAATATCATCTCGCCTGAGCCTTTTTGTAGGATTTGCAGGATTCAGGCAATTTCTGTCGAAAAAGAACTACAACAATAAATCAAAACATCACAATGACAATGATTGCTGAAAAGGGATTCAGGAAGGGATGGATTCAATATGTATCAGGATGAGTACAAACGCTGGGCAGCTGCCGATCTCGTGGACTTCGATCTGAACAAGGAACTCAATGACATCGCCGGTGATGATGAGGCCATCAAGGACCGCTTCGCCGTCGCTTTGGAGTTCGGCACGGCCGGCCTGCGCGGCGTGCTTGGTGCAGGCACGAACCGCATGAACATCTGGGTCGTTCGCCAGGCTACGCAGGGCGTTGCCGACTGGGTCAAGACGCAGGGCGGCACGCAGACTGTCGCCATCAGCTACGACAGCCGTCTCAAGGGCTGGAACTTCGCGCGCGAGGCCGCCGGCGTCCTCGCGGCAAATGACATCCACGTGCGCCTCTACGAGGAGCTCATGCCGGTACCGGCCCTGAGCTTTGCGACGCGCTACTACCACTGCAACGCCGGCATCATGATCACGGCTTCGCACAACCCGGCGCAGTACAACGGCTACAAGGCATACGGCCCGGACGGCTGCCAGATGACAGATGATGCGGCCGCTGTTGTCTACGCGTCCATCCAGAAGACGGATGTGCTGACGGGCGCAAAACACATGAGTTTTGCCGAGGGCGTCGAGAAGGGCCTGATCCAGTTCGTCGGCGAGGACTGCAAAGATGCCTTCTACAAGGCTATCGAGGCGCGCCAGGTCCGCCCGGGCCTCGCGAAGACGGCTGGCCTCAAGCTCGTCTACTCGCCGCTCAACGGCACGGGCCTCGTGCCAGTCACGCGCGTGCTCAAGGACATCGGCATCACGGACATCACGATCGTGCCGGAGCAGGAGTACCCGAACGGCTACTTCACGACCTGCAGTTATCCGAATCCGGAGATCTTTGCGGCACTTGAGAAAGGCCTTGAGCTCGCGAAGAAGGAGCAGGCTGACCTCATGCTCGCGACGGACCCAGATGCTGACCGCGTCGGCATCGCGATGAAGTGCGCTGACGGCAGCTACGAGCTCGTCTCGGGCAACGAGATGGGTGTCCTGCTGCTCGACTACATCTGCCAGGGCCGCATCGAGAAGGGCACGATGCCGAAGAACCCGGTGGCTGTCATGTCCATCGTCTCGACGCCTCTTGCTGACAAGGTCGCCGAGCATTACGGCGTGGAGCTCCGCCACGTGCTGACGGGCTTCAAGTGGATCGGCGACCAGATTGCACAGCTTGAGGCAGCTGGCGAGACGGATCGCTTCATCTTCGGCTTCGAGGAGAGCTACGGCTACCTCGCCGGCCCGTACGTCCGCGACAAGGATGCCGTCGTTTCCTCGATGCTGATCTGCGAGATGGCAGCTTATTACCGCTCCATCGGCTCGTCGATCAAGCAGCGCCTTGAAGAGATCTATCAGCAGTATGGCCGCTACTACAACAAGGTCGATGCCTTCTCGTTCCCGGGCCTCTCGGGCATGGACAAGATGAAGGGCATCATGGTCAGCCTGCGTCAGAACCCGCCGACGGAGTTTGCCGGCAAGAAGGTCGTCGAGACGATTGACTACGCAGAGCCGGAGAAGACGGGGCTGCCGAAGGCAAACGTGCTGATCTACAAGCTCGATGACGGCTCGACGGTCGTCGTCCGCCCGTCCGGCACGGAGCCGAAGATCAAGACGTACTTCACGACGCTCGGCAAGGACCTCGCAGAGGCACAGGCCGAGAAGGAGAAGCTCGCAGAGGCCGTCAAGCCTCTCTTAGCCTGACTTTCACAGAAGAGAATAGTTCACAGAATAAGGGATACATGGTATAATGGAATCGTATGGAATAAGCGATCTGCTGCCGGTATCCCTTCCGTATTCCTGAGCAAATGGCCGCGGTGAGAGAACCTGCAGCAGAACAAGAAGAGGAGTGTTAGAACATGAGTTTAAAGCTGAAATCCGGTTTTACGTTCGACTACGACAATCTTTACGGTGAAGGCAAAGTCACGGAAGCGGACCTCAAATCCTACGAGGAAGACCTCAAGAAGGCGCATGAGGCGATGAAGGTCATGCGCGAGACGGGCTTCATCCGTGCGCATCTCTCGAAGGATGGCGAACCGGAGAAAGTCCTGTTCTCCCAGTTGCCGTACGTAGAGGAGGGGCATCTCAACAGCCCGAGCTCGCTGAAGCACCTGCAGGAACTGACGGACCATGTCAAAGACAATGTCGATGTCGTCGTCTCGCTGGGCATCGGCGGCTCCTACCTCGGTGATAAGGTCATCTTCGACGTACAGTGCGGCGCATACTGGAATGAACTCACGAAGGAAGAGCGCAATGGCTTCCCGAAGGTCTACTTCAGCGGCAACAACATCGACCCGCGCAGCACGGGCGACCTCATCCATCACCTGGAGACGGAGTCCAAGATCCTCAAGTATCACGAAAAGCGCAACCTCAAGGTCCTGCTGCTCGTCATCTCGAAGTCCGGCGGCACGCTCGACACGATGTCGAACTTCATGGTCATCTACGATGCCCTGCAGAAGTACCCGGGCATCGACGTTGAAGTCGTTGCCGTCACAGATCCGAACATGGAGAAGCAGACGCTCCTCAAGAAGCTGGCCATCGAGAAGGGCTGGCCGCAGTACGCTGTACCGGATGGCGTCGGCGGACGTTTCTCCATCTTCTGTGAAGTCGGTCTGACGCTGGCTGCCTGTGTTGGCTTTGACATCAAGAGCTTCCTCGACGGTGCCAAGGACATGGACAAGGCTTGCCAGAACGATGATATCTGGCAGAATCCGGCTATGCTCAACGCAGCCCTGAAGTTCGCTGCCTCGGAGAAGCACGGCCGCGACATCGAGGTCATGATGCCGTACGGCGATTACCTCAAGTCCGTATCCGAGTGGTACATCCAGCTGCTCGCAGAGTCCCTCGGCAAGCAGTTCAACAAGGAAGGCAAGGAAGTCTGCTACGGCCGCACGCCGCTCGTTGCTGTCGGCACGACGGACATGCACTCCCAGACGCAGCAGCATCAGGAAGGCAAGCTCAACAAGGTCGTACAGTTTGTCAAGATCGAGAACTGGGCAAATGATATCGAGATCCCGAATGTCTTCCCGGAGGCCAAGAAGCTGGCTGACATCTCCGGCGTCACGATGAGCGAGGCCCTCGAGGTTGCCCGCCAGTCGAATGCCGATGCACTCGCTTCGAACAAGCGCTACAACGCATGCTTCGCACTGCCGGAGCTCAATGCCTACCACCTCGGCGAACTCCTCTACATGCTCGCGATGAGCGTTGCTTATGAGGGCGAACTCGCAGATGTCGATGCCTTCAACCAGCCGGGCGTCGAGTCCTACAAGCGCATCATGGGACCGAAGCTCCAGGCACTCAAGGCTGCTAAAGCTGCAAAATAATCCATAGCACATACCCGAGGCTTATCTGTGGCAGTACACAGACGCAGTCAAAGGCGCAGGAAAGGCTCTGTCCGTTTGGCAGAGCCTTTCTTCGTATAAAATGAAATCAGAATAATGTAAATATAATAATATAAGGGGAGGGATGCTGATGCATGTGACGCCAAAGCAGATTGCCTTTGCAGCTGTGGCCGCTGTACTGCTGGCAGTGGTGCTGTTCTGGCAGGGCGCAGCCGATGGGATGGACCAGCCGCAGCTGGAGACGGCCGCGGAGAGCGGCAGTGCGCCCGCAAGGGCGGAGAAGGGCCGGGATGGCGCGCGCTACGAGAAGATCCGCGGCATGGAGAGCCAGGTGGCAGTCGAAGACCTGCGCAATCCCTTCTCGCCTGGGCACGAGAAGCGCGGCGAAGCGGCGGCCGCGCCTGTGAAAGCCGCGCAGAAGACGGAATCTGCCCAAAATGTGCAGCAGCCCGCGCTGCCCGCCCGAGCGTCTATGAGGGCGGAGGCGGCTCCAGAGATGCCCATCTCCGCGCCTGAGCCTGTACTGGCACTTCGAGGCATCGTGCAGGGCGCGGAGCCGCTCGTCATCCTCTCGGACGGCGCGCAGAGCCGATCCCTGGCCGTCGGCGAGCACTTCTTCGGCTACGAGGTCGTCGAGATCGGCAGGGCGGGTGTGCGGCTTTGCGGCCCAGACGGTGAAATCTGGCTGCCAATGGCTTCATTCCATTCGGATGGAGAAGCTGCCGGACAAGATGACAGGATAGAGACGCGTTAGCACAAGATGCGTAAAAGAGAAGAGGAAAGGAGGCAGCCGATGACGGTCAACTGGACAAAGAGGATAGGGAGGGTAATGTTCGGCACGGTATTGCTCGGGCGCTTTTTGACAGGCGGCGTGGAGGCCGCACCCATCGAGATGCAGGTCGTCGAGGGCGATGTGCGCTCCGTGCTCATGTCGCTGGCGCGTGCGGGCCACGAGAACATCGTGCTTGATGACAGCGTTGCGGGGACGGTGACGCTCCATGTGACAGAGGAGCCGACGAAACTCCTGCGCATGGTCGCCGCTTCGAAGGGGCTCGTGCTCGTCAAGGAGGGCACGACGTACCTCGTGACGACGGCCGCGCGGGCAGACGGCCTCAGGAGCGTGCACGTCTACCCCGTGCGCCATGCCGACCCCGCTGACATCGCGCGTGCGGCGGAGCTCTCGCTGCGCAGCGCGGCGGGCAGGGCGGATGCGGAGCAGGAAGGCGAGGGCGGCAGTGCGCGCCGCGTCCTCGTCGACAGTGCGACGAATTCCGTGCTGTTCTACGGCACGGCAGCAGAGGCATCTGGCGTGGCGGAACTCGTGCGCCATCTCGACTGCAAGCCGCAGCAGGTATCGCTTGAAGCAAAGGTCGTGGCGCTCTCAAAGGATGCATCCAAGAAACTCGGCGTCGAGTGGCAGTGGTCATCGCTGCCGCAATATCCAGACTTCGAGACGACGTACCGCCACAAGGGCACGGACCATGAAGTGCAGGAAAAGGAGATCAAGCGCCACACGCAGGACGGAACGGTGCCGGGCATCATCCAGTTCGGACGCGGCCCGGAGGGGGTGCCGTTCGAGTTCTACTACAGCGCGACAATACAGGCGCTCGTGACGCAGGGCAAGGCCAAGATGCTCGCGCGGCCGAATATCACGACGGTACAGGGCCGGGAGGCGCTTATCAACATCGGCGGCGAGGTCCCCGTGCCGACGCAGTCGGTGACGAACAGCACGACGACGACGACGTACACCTACCGCCAGGCCGGCATCATCCTGCGCTGCACGCCGCGCATCCACGAGGACGGCCGCATCACGGCGACAGTGCACACGGAGGTCAGTTCGCCGCTCTACGTCGAGGACATCAAGGCCTACCGCTTCCAGAACCGCAGTGCCGACACGACGGTCAGCCTGCGCGACGGCGAGACGATGGTCATCGGCGGCCTGATCGGCAGCGATGAATCGAGGACGCTGTCGAAGATCCCGTTCCTCGGCGACCTGCCCATCCTCGGCGCGTTCTTCCGCAGCGTGCGCCAGAGCCGCTCCGAGTCTGAGATCATGATCTTCCTGACCGCGCATGTCATCCCCGACGACGGTTCGACGTGATGCAGATAATACGATAAGATACAGAATCAGAAGCTTTGATAAAAGTCATGACGACTTTTGCTCGGAGCTTCTTTTCTTTTGCATAAACATCCGTTATAATAAGAAGGTGATTACAATAAATGAATGAGATTCGTAATTGATGAATGTTCAGATTATGGGCGGGGGGATGAGCGTGCAGTATCCGGTCAATATGGAGATCGCAGGGCGTGTCTGCGTGATCATCGGCGGCGGGCGCGTTGCCGAGCGGAAGGCACATGTGCTCTTGCAGGCGGGCGCGCACCTCATTGTCATCGCACCGGCTCTGACGAGGCTGCTCTATCAGGAGGCGTCGACAGGATGTTTCTTCTGGCTGGCCCAGCCGTACGAGACGGGGTTCCTGCAGCGCGTGCGCCCGTTCCTTGTCTTCTGCACGGCAGATGATCATGCGGTCAACCGCGTGGCGGCCGAGGAGGCGCGCGCATCCGGTGCGCTCGTCAATGTGGCCGATGAGCCGGAGCTCTCGGACTTCTTTGTGCCGGCGAGCATCCGTCGCGGCCGCTTCCTGCTGACCATCGGCACGGGCGGCCTTAGCCCTGCCTTTTCGCGCAGCCTGCGCGAACAGCTCGAGCAGGCATTCCCGCCGGCCTTCGGCCTCTGGATCGAGAGGCTGGCCGCCATTCGTCAGGAGATGAAGGACAAGCTGCCGACGAGCGATGACCGTCAGGCATTCTGGCGCGCGGCATTGTCGCGGGATATCATGGAATTAGTCAAGGCCGGTCGTCTGAACCGGGCGGAGGTAATGATTCGACATGCAATTATTGATTTTAGGCCTCAATCATAAGACGGCGCCTGTGGAGGTGCGCGAGCACTTCGCGATTTCCCGGCAGGCCGTTCGCAACGGGCTGGAAAATCTCAACGAATACGAGGGGATATCGGAGGCCGTCGTGCTCTCGACCTGTAACCGCAGCGAGATGTACGCCGTCGTCGACGATGCAGAGGAAGATGCAGTGACGCTCAAGCAGTTCCTGTTTGACTTGACGGGCAACGACGAGGACATCGACGCGTACCTCTACTCGTTCGTCGACGAGGAATGCATCCGCCATCTCTTCAACGTGGCGTCGAGCCTCGATTCGCTCGTGCTCGGCGAGGGGCAGATCCTCTCGCAGGTCAAGGAGGCGTACGCGATTGCGCGCGAGGCCGGCACGACGAGCACCGTGCTCAATACGCTCTTCCACCGCGCCATCGCGACGGGCAAGCGCGTGCGCACGGAGACGCGCATCGCCTACAATTCGGTTTCCGTCAGCTATGCGGCCGTCGAGCTTGCCGAGGAGATGTTCGGCTCGCTTGCAGCCTCGAATGCGCTGATCTTTGGCGCGGGCAAGATGGCGGAGCTCACGGCACAGCACCTCGTCGCACACGGCGTGCGCAAGATCTACGTGGCAAACCGTCACATCGAGCGGGCTGAGCAGCTCGCGGCGGAGTTCGGCGGCGAGGCCGTTCCGTTCGACGGTGCGCTGAAGCGGGCGGTGGATGTCGATGTCATCGTGACGTCGACGGGCGCGCCGCATTACGTCGTCAAGCCCTGGGAGACGCGCCAGCTCATGACGAAGCGCAAGGGCAGGCCGCTCTTCTTCATCGATATCGCCGTGCCGCGCGACGTCGATCCGGAGGTCGCGGGCATCAAGGGCGTGACGCTCTACAACATCGATGCGCTGGAGGCCGTCGTCGACGAGCACAAGGAGGAGCGGCTGCAGGAGGCAAAGCTCGCGCATGCCATCGTGGAGGAGGAAGTGAAGTCCATCGAGGACAAATTCCAGTACCTCTCCTTCCGTCCGCTCATGGCGCTGCTCTCAGAGCGCTGCGAGCGCATCCGCCAGCGCGAGGTGCGCCGCGCATCGTCGAAGCTGCCGGACCTCACGAAATCGGAGCGTCGGCAGATCGAGCACATGACGCGCATGATCGTGCGCAAGATCCTGCGCATGCCGATGATGAAGCTCAATGCTTCGGCGGGCACAGCGCAGGAGTCATTCTACATCGAGGCCATGCGGGCCTTATTCAAGCTGGACACGATAGGGGAGGCGGCAACGAGTGAAGAACGGCACAATCGTTATCGGGACGCGAAGCAGTAAGCTCGCGCTCTGGCAGGCAGACTATGTGGCAGACTGCCTGAAGGAGCGCTATCCGGATCTGCGGGTCGAGAAGAAGCTCATGACGACAAAGGGCGACAAGATCCTCGACGCGCCGCTCGCCAAGATCGGCGGCAAGGGGCTCTTCACGAAAGAGCTCGAGCAGGAGATGCTCGAGGGCGGCATCGACATCGCGGTGCACAGCCTCAAGGACATGCCGACAGAGGTGCCGGAGGGCCTCGTGATCTCTGCCATCACGAAGCGATTTGATCCGGGGGACGCTGTGGTGAGCCCTGTGTACAAGACGCTCGAGAATCTGCCGCAGGGCGCAAAGGTCGGCACCTCGAGCTTGCGCCGCAAGGCGCAGCTCTTGCACGCACGGCCGGACCTCAATATTTCGGACCTGCGCGGCAATGTCAACACGCGCCTGGAGAAGCTTGAGCGCGAGCACTTCGACGCGATCATCCTGGCCGTGGCAGGCCTCAAGCGCCTCGGCTTTGCGGACCGCATCACGGAGGTGCTGCCGCGCGAGATGGTGCTGCCGGCCGTCGGGCAGGGCGCTCTTGCCATCGAGACGCGCGCGGATGACGGCGAGGTGCGCAATCTCATCGCCTTCCTCAACGACGAGGAGACGGTGGCCTGTGCCAGGGCGGAGCGCGCCTTCCTGGCCCGCGTCGAAGGCGGCTGCCAGGTGCCTGTCGGCGTCTACGCAGTGCCTGCTGCCGGAGAGCGGCTTCATGTCGAGGCGGTCATCGTCTCGCTCGACGGCGCGCGCCTCTACCGCGACACTGCTGTGGGCAGCGCGGCAGAGGCCGAGTCGCTCGGCACATCGCTTGCCGACAAGCTGCTCGCGATGGGCGGCATCGAGATCCTGCACGAGATCGGCCTGCTGCTCGACCGGTGAGGCGGGCAGAGAGAACCTGGGCGCAGCTGCGTCTGCGCTGGCGATATTTCACGAAGAGAAGAGGAGAGTTTTATTATGGCAGGTATGGTATATCTGGTCGGGGCTGGTCCTGGGGACTACCGCCTCATCAGCCTCAAGGCAGTCGACTGCCTGAAGCGCGCCGAGGTCGTTGTCTACGACCGCCTCGCGGATGACCGCATCCTCGGCTGGGCGCCGCGCGATGCCGAGTTCATCTACGTCGGCAAGGCGTCGAGCCACCACACGATGAAGCAGCCGGACATCAATCAGCTGCTCGTCGACAAGGCGAAAGAGGGCAAGACAGTCGTGCGCCTCAAGGGCGGCGATCCCTTCGTCTTCGGCCGCGGCGGCGAAGAGGGTCTGCTGCTCGAGGAGAACGGCCTGCCTTTTGAGGTCGTGCCGGGCATCACCTCGGCCATCTCGGTGCCGGCTTATGCGGGCATCCCCGTCACGCACCGCGGCATCGCGACGTCGTTTGCCGTCGTCACGGGCCATGAGGACCCGACGAAGGGCAAGAGCAACATCCGCTGGGACAAGCTGGCGACGGGTGTCGACACGCTCGTCTTCCTCATGGGCGTCGCCAATCTGCCGCACATCACGGAAGAGCTCATAGAGAACGGACGCCCGGCAGATACGCCGGCAGCCGTCATACGCTGGGGCACGAAGCCGGAGCAGGAAGTCCTCATGACGACGGTCGGCACGGCCGCTGAGGACGTCAAGCGGAAGGGACTCAAGCCGCCGGCCATCTTCATCGTCGGCGAGGTCGTCAAGCTGCGCGAGAACCTGCAGTGGTTCGATAAGCTGAGCCAGAAGCCGCTCTTCGGGCGGACGGTGCTCGTCACGCGCGCGCGCAGCCAGGCATCGAAGCTCACTGCGTGCCTCGAAGACCTCGGTGCCCGCGTCATCGAGAAGCCGGCCATCGCGATCGCTGCGCCGGATGACGGCTATGCGGCCGTCGATGCGGCCATCGCAGGAATCGACGCCTACCAGTGGCTGATCTTCACGAGCACGAACGGCGTCGAGCGCTTCATGGAGCGCCTCTTCGCCGCGGGCCGCGATGTCCGCGCACTCGGCTACGCGAAGGTTGCGGCCATCGGGAAGACGACGGCGGGGAAGCTCGCCTCGTACGGCATCCGCGCCGACGTCATGCCGCAGGAGTTCCGCGCAGAGGGCATCTTAGAAGCCCTCAAAGGCAAGCTGCCGCCGCACGCGAAGATCCTCCTGCCGCGCGCTGCGGCAGCGCGCGAGATCCTGCCCGAGAAACTGCGCGAGCAGGGGGCCGAGGTCGACGTCGTGCCGGTCTACCAGACGGTCATGGCCGAAACGAGTGAGGAAGAGCGCGCGGCACTCCGGGATGAGCTCGAGCGCGGCGCCATCGACTTCGTGACGTTCACGAGCTCCTCGACCGTCGAGAACCTCGTCAAGCTGCTCGGCGGCATTGAGCCGCTCGCGGGCGTCAAGACCGCCTGCATCGGCCCGGTGACGGCCGAGACGGCCCGCCGGCACGGCATCGAGCCCGCCATCGTGGCTTCGACGTACACCATCGAAGGTCTCGTCGAGGCCATGCGCGAAAGCCTCGTCTGAGCAAAGGCGAGAGCCGACTTCATTCTGTTCTGCGATTGCCATGGCAGGTATCTGCCAGACATCTATGTATTTAGGAGATGTTGTTATGTATAACCAGAAGCTTCGTCCGCGCCGCATGCGCATCACGCCGGCCATGCGCGCCATGGTCCGGGAGACGACTCTCTCGGCGAAGGATTTTGTCTACCCGATCTTTGTCGTTCCGGGTGAGCATGTCAAGGAAGAGATCCCGAGCATGCCGAACTGCTACCATCTCTCGGTCGACAATGCCGTCGAGCTTGCCAAGGAGATTGCCGCACTCGGCATTCCCGCCGTCGAGGTCTTCGGCCTGCCGGAGTACAAGGATGCAGACGGCTCTTCGGCCTGGGACCCGACGAGCCCGGTGCAGCGCGCCATCAAGGCCATCAAGACCGCGGTGCCAGAGCTCATGATTATCGGCGATGTCTGCCTCTGCCAGTACACGACGCATGGCCACTGCGGCCATCTCGAGGGCCATTACGTCGACAACGACAAGACGCTCAAACTCCTGCAGAAAGTCGCCGTCTCGCAGGCTGAGGCCGGCGCTGACATCATCGCGCCGTCCGACATGATGGACGGCCGCGTCGCCGCCATCCGCGAAGCGCTCGACGCGCATGGCTTCATCAACGTCTCCATCATGAGCTACGCCGTCAAGTACGCTTCGGGCTACTACGGCCCGTTCCGCGATGCTGCCGACAGCGCGCCGCAGTTCGGCGACCGCCGCCAGTACCAGATGGATCCGGCCAATGCGCGCGAGGCCCTCAAGGAAGTCGACCTCGACCTCATGGAAGGCGCTGACATCATCATGGTCAAGCCGGCACTCGCCTACCTCGATGTCGTGCGCCAGGTTCGCGACCACATCCATCATCCAGTCGCCGTCTACAATGTCAGCGGCGAGTACGCGATGGTCAAGGCTGCGGCGGCGAACGGCTGGATCGACGAGAAGCGCATCGTGCTCGAGACGCTGACGAGCATGAAGCGCGCCGGTGCGGACATCATCATCACGTACCACGCACTGGATGCGGCAAAGTGGCTCAAGGAAGAGGAGTAAGACATGCTGAATCTCGAAAAATCTCTGGCGGCTTTCAACGAAGCCAAGACGCTCATGCCGGGCGGCGTCAACAGCCCGGTCCGCTCGTACGCCAATGTCGACTGCAACCCGCCGTTCATCGCGAAGGCGAAGGGGGACCGCATCTTCGACATCGACGGCAATGAATACATCGACTACGTGGGCTCATGGGGCCCGATGGTCGTCGGCCATGCTCACCCGAACGTCGTCAAGGCGCTGCAGGAGGCGGCGACGCGCGGCACGAGCTACGGCGCCCCGACGCTCTTAGAGTCGGAGCTCGCGAAGCTCGTCATGCAGGTCTACCCGTCTATCGAGGTCATTCGCATGGTCAACTCGGGCACGGAGGCAACGATGAGCGCGCTGCGCTTGGCGCGCGGCTACACAGGGCGCGAGAAGATCGTCAAGTTCATCGGCTGCTACCACGGCCACAGCGACAGCCTGCTCGTCAATGCCGGTTCGGGCATGGCGACGTTCGGCGTGCCGAGTTCGCCGGGCGTCACAAAGGGCACGGCGGCGGACACGATCTCGGTACCCTACAATGATGTCGAGGCCATCACGAAGGTCATGGATGAGATGGGCGACGAGATCGCAGCGGTCATCATCGAGCCGGTTGCGGGCAACATGGGCTGCGTGCCGCCGAAGCAGGGCTACCTGCGCAAGATCCGCGAGCTCACGCAGGCACACGGCACGATCCTGATCTTCGATGAAGTCATGTGCGGCTTCCGCGCATCGCTCGGCGGCGCACAGGCGGCCTATGGCATCACGCCGGACCTCACGTGCCTCGGCAAGATCATCGGCGGCGGCCTGCCGGTCGCGGCCTACGGCGGACGACGCGACATCATGATGAAGGTCTCGCCGGCGGGCCCCGTCTACCAGGCGGGCACGCTCTCGGGCAACCCGCTCGCAATGACTGCCGGCATCGAGACGCTCAAGATCATCACAGCAGAGCCGGAGCCGGGCGAGGCCGATTACAGCCGCATGCTGACGCTCAAGACGAAGAAGCTCCTGCTCGGCTGGCTCGAGAAGGCCAAGGAAGCCGGCGTCACGATCCAGGCACATCAGGCCGGTTCGATGTTCGGCATCTTCTTCAACGAGCATGAGGTCTACAACTACGATGACTCGTGTGCTTCGGATCAGGAAGCCTTCAAGGTCTGGTTCAAGAGCATGCTCGAGCAGGGCATCTACCTCGCACCGTCGCAGTTCGAGACGCTCTTCATGTCCGGCGCGCACAGTGACGAAGATATCGACCGCACGATCGAGGCGGCAGGCAAGGCCTTCAAGGCAGTGGCAGAGAGCCGCTGCTGAGTTTTTGCAAAGTTGACGCCGACGGGACGGGGCTGGCCAGCACTGCGCGATGAGCCCCTGCTAAACCGATTTTTTGCCTCAGAATCAATCCTTGCCAAAGAGCTAAACGCGCGTTGCTTGGACGACGCTCTTTGGCAAGGGCGGGATGGCAAAAAATCGGTTCTTCACGCAGGGCCTCAACGCTCCGCTTCTGGCCAGCCTCGTCCCTCTGGCTAGCGCATCGCCCGTTTTCTTGCACACAAAAACGCTGACAGCTTTTGCCAGCGTTTTTTTCGTGGGATTTGTGCGGCCTCAATGGTCAATCGCGACATGGCGGCAGGGTGGCAGGGCCCTGCTGCCCTGCTGCAGATTCACTGTGTCAGCCAATCTCAATCGTATAGCTGAACACCGCTTCTTCGCCTGCTGCGAGGCGTTCACTTCCCTCGCGGTCGGCGAAGTCGCCATCGAAGTCCTCGTAGTCGGCGTGGCCGTGCCATGGCTCGATGCAGATGAACGGCGCGCCGCCCTGGCCCGGGGTCCAGAAGCCCCAGTAGGGGAAGTCCTTGGCGATGACAGACAGCGACTTATCGCTCTTTGTCGAGCGCAGCGTGACCTTGTCCGACTTGAGATTGTGGTAGGCGAGGACGTCGTCCTTGAATTCTTCATAGCAGAGCGGCAGGCGCGTACCCTTGAGCGGTTTCGTGCCATGCGCGCGAAGGTACTGGCCCTCCTTGTTGAGAGGCATGTTCGGCGCATCCTCTTCATGGTTGAACTCGAGGTAATAGTCGGAGAATGCTTCCCCGTGCACGATCGGGCAGCGGAAGGCGCCGTGTGCGCCGATTGAGTAGATCATCTCGTGGTCGTCGTGGTTGTGCACCGTCCAGATGACCTTGACCTGTTTCCCGTGGAGTTCGTAGGCCACCTGGAGCTCGAATTTCCACGGATAGTGCGCGAGCGATTCCTCCGTCCAGCAGAGCGAGAAGGCGATGCGGTCCGCCTCTTTCTCGACAAGCTGGAAATCGGAGATGCGGCCGAGGCCGTGGCTCGGCAGTTCGTACGTCTTGCCGCCCACACGGTACTTGTTGTCCTTGAGCTTGCCGACGATCGGGAAGAGCACCGGTGAGCTGTAGCGCCACCAGGTCGGGTCGCCGTTCCAGAGGTATTCCGTCTCGTCCTCGCGTTCCTTGATGGAGCGCAGTTCCGCGCCGTGGTCGCGCACTTGCACGCAGAGCTCGTCGTTCTCGATAGTATAAAGCATTTGATTCCCTCATTTCTTTTTCTGGAAAATTACCTTTTGTTGTTCATTCGCGTTAGGGTCAGTCTATTCCTGCAAGGCAAGGCCAGATTTCTTCCGTCGCTTTGACCAGGAGGTGGGATGACCGTGTTTTTTGACCTTGCGAAAATAAAGTAGATTGAGACTTTTGATAAAACCAGAAAGGCGTATACTGGGGAATGTAATCATTCCAGTGCACAGCAAGAGAGATGGAGGAATCGATATGGCAGAATAATTTGACAATCGCTATGAACTCAACAAGCAGCTCGCCCAGATGCTCAAGGGCGGCGTCATCATGGACGTCACGACACCGGAGCAGGCGCAGATCGCGGAGGAGGCCGGTGCCTGTGCCGTCATGGCGCTCGAGCGCATCCCGGCTGACATCCGCGCGGCGGGCGGTGTCTCGCGCATGAGCGATCCGAAGATGATCAAGGGCATCCAGCAGGCCGTCTCCATCCCGGTCATGGCCAAGTGTCGCATCGGTCACTTCGTCGAAGCGCAGGTGCTTGAGGCCATCGATATTGACTACATCGACGAGAGCGAGGTCCTCTCGCCGGCCGATGATGTCTATCACATCGACAAGCGCAAGTTCCGTGTGCCGTTCGTCTGCGGTGCGCGCGACCTCGGTGAAGCGCTGCGCCGCATCGCGGAGGGCGCCTCGATGATCCGCACGAAGGGCGAGCCGGGCACAGGCGATGTCGTGCAGGCCGTGCGCCACATGCGCAAGATCAACTCCCAGATTGCCGCGCTGACGGCAAAGCGCGAGGATGAGCTCTTTGAGGCGGCCAAGGCACTCGCTGTGCCGTACGCGCTCGTTCGGTATGTCCACGACAATGGCCGCCTGCCGGTCGTCAACTTCGCTGCGGGCGGCGTCGCGACGCCTGCCGATGCCGCGCTGATGATGCAGCTCGGTGCCGAGGGCGTCTTCGTCGGCTCGGGCATCTTCAAGTCGGGCAATCCGGCAAAGCGCGCTCGCGCCATCGTGCAGGCCGTGACGAACTACGAGGACCCGAAGATCATCGCAGCGCTTTCCGAAGACCTCGGCGAGGCCATGGTCGGAATCAACGAGGAGGAGATTGCGCTCTTGATGGCAGAACGGGGGAAATGATATGGCAAAGAGAATCGGCGTGCTCGCCGTGCAGGGCGCCTTTGCCGAACACGAAGCGATGCTCTGCTCTATCGGCGCGGAGTGCCGCGAGCTGCGCAGCGCAGCCGACCTCGGACAGAAGCCGGATGGCCTCGTGCTGCCGGGCGGCGAGAGCACGGTCCAGCGCAAGCTGCTCATGGAGAGTGGTATGCTCGCACCCATCAAGTCCTGGATCGAGGAGGGCATGCCCGTGCTCGCGACGTGCGCCGGCCTTATCCTGCTGGCCGAGCACCTGAGCAACGATGCGCGCACGTGCTTCAAGACGCTGCCCGTCACCGTGCGCCGCAACGCCTACGGCCGCCAGCTCGGCAGTTTCGTCACGGAGGCCGATGTCCGCCACATCGGCACGATGCGCCAGAATTTCATCCGCGCGCCGTACATCGAAGCGGCCGGCCCAGGCGTCGAAGTGCTTTCCGAGACAGACGGCCATATCACTGCCGTGTGCTATGGCCAGCAGCTGGCACTCGCCTTTCATCCCGAAGTCGGACACGACACGCGGCTACACGAGGCGTTCCTGAACTTGATATGAGAAACGGCGCAAAAAAATAGGAGATACCATCCGGTATCTCCTATTTTCATTTGATGATGTGCTTGCCGCCGATGTAGCGCGGCTGCCAGTAGCTGTTGGAGAGGCTGTCGATGCGGACGCCGCGGCTGGAGGAGGCGTGGATGAACTGGTCGTCGCCGAGGTAGATGCCGCAGTGGGAGGGGCCGGGCTCGTAGGTGGTGAAGAAGACGAGGTCGCCGGGCTCGAGCTGGCTCTTGCTCGTCGTGCGCAGGCCGAGGCGGTACTGGTCGTCGGCGAGACGCGGGATGCTGATGCCGTTCTTGCCGAAGACATACTGCAGGTAGCCGGAGCAGTCAAAGGCCTTTGGCGTCGCGCCGCCGAAGCTGTAGGGCACGCCGATGTACGACTTGGCTGTCGAGATGATGCTGCTGACCTTGCTGCGCTCGAGGATCGGCTTGTTGTTGGGCACGGTCGGGCCGTAGTTCGGCGCCGTGCTCTTCAGGCGCTCGAGCAGGGCTTCCTTATCCTTGATTGAGCCGTGGTGGATGGACTTTGTATCTTTGAGGGCGCGCCAGGTCGCGTTGTTGACGACGCCTGTCGCGCGCAGGTTGTTGTCCTTCTGGAACTGCGTGACGACGCGCTTCGTCTCTTCGCCGAAGATGCCGTCGATGTCCTTGATCGTGTAGCCGACGTTCTGGAGCTTCTGCTGCAGTAGCATGACGTCGCGTCCGGAGGAATTGATCTTGAGGACGGGGGCGGCAAAGACGGTGGCTGAGAACAGCACGGAAAAGAGTCCGGCGAGCAGGCCGGCTTTCATGAGATGACTCCTGTGCATACGATCGAGTCCTTTCCAAGGGTAACAAGGGTCAACGGGGATGATGTGTCAGGATTCGCGCACGTGGTCGAGTCCCTGGCACATGAGCTTGACGACGTGGTCGTCTGCGAGGGAATACCAGGCTTCCTTGCCGTCCTTGCGGTACTTGACGAGCCTGGCCGTGCGCAGGACGCGCAGCTGGTGCGAGATGGCCGACTGGCCCATCTGCAGGGCTTCGGCGATGTCGCAGACGCACATCTCCTCTTCGACAACGAGCAAGGAGAGCAGCTTGATGCGCGTCTTGTCGCCGAGCACCTTGAAGAGCTCCGACAGGCGCAGGCTCGTCTCGTCGTCGAGCTTGTGGGTCAGTGCGTATTGGATCCGCTCGGGATGCGGGTGATTGATCTCGCAGAGCGCGCAACGGTCTTCATTTTTGATGGTATCGTCCATTTGTTTCGTATTTCCTCTCGCATAGGGTATATAGTTATATTATATCAGTTTCAGGGGCGAACCGGAACGAAAATTTTCTTCCCGGTGTGATGTACTGCAGCAGGTTGCACTCACTCTCGTCGACCATGGCGGCGACGTTCGTGCGCGGGTCGGCTGGTTGCGGCATGCGGATGATCTGGAGTTCGCCCATGTAGCGGCCGTAGCCTTCGTTGTCGATGGTGATGGCGCCTATGGGGTGTGTCGTCGCGTTGTCGGGCAGGACTCTGGCGTGCATCTCGCGCAGCAGCCGGCGGCTCTCCTGCGCGCGGATGGCGTCGCGCGCTTCGTCGAGGCGCGCGGTGAAGGTGTGAGCGAGGAGTTCGCGCTGGACGGGGTCCTTCGTCATGTAGCGCGCGTGCAGCGTGACCTGGTCGCCCTGGAGCTGGCCGATGCCCTGGATCTCTTCAGCCGTCGGCAGGGAGTCGGCGAGGAAGACGGAGTCGCAGCCGAGCGCGACGAGGTGGCGGGCGGAGAGCTCGGCTGCCTCGTCGCGGTGCTCTTCTAGTGTCGGCAGGCCGTCCTTGAGCGGCGAGCGTCGGCGCCCCTGGCTCGCGACGAAGGCGCCGACGCGGATGCCGTAGCGGTGCAGCAGGATGTTGGCGTGGACGAGGCTCTGCTCGCTGAGGCCCGTGCCGCGGCGCGGGTAGAAGTTGTGCAGGGCGTCGATGCGCGAGAAGTCCGTGCCGGCATCCTGCAGGTCCTTGAGGATGCGTCGCGTGATCGTCGAGGCGTTGAGTTGGAAGCGCATCTCGGGGAAGCGGTGCGTGAGGCGCGCGATCTCCTCGGCGGAGAAGCCGTAGTCGAGGCGCAGCGTCGTAATGCCGAGCATGCGGAATGAAGTCGGGTTGAAGTCGGGCAGGTCGAGCAGCTGGCAGGTCGCCGGCGAGACGTCGGAGATGACTTCCATGCCGTGGCGGCGCGCCGCCTGCAGCAGCGTGCCGATCTCCTGCTTGAGTGCGCTGACATCCGTCTCAGGGATGTGCAGTGAGGTGAAGATGCGCCGGATGCCATCATGCGCGGCCTCTTCCAAGAGTGCCAGATTCTCCGCTGGCGTGTTGTCGAGGCCGGGATAGAGCGAGATTCCATTATCCATATCCATGTAAAACTCCCTTTCTGTTTGCATATGCGTCTGACAGGGGAAGGTTGTCATTTTTCCTCTGGCGGGTCATCGAAGCCGATGAGCCACGTTGCGATGAAGCCGCCGATGTAGGCTGTGATGAGGCCTAAGAGGTAGACGGGGATCTGGTCTGTTGCTGCGGCGAGCGGCAGGCCGGAGATGCCGAGCGTGGCGGCGCCGACCATGAACTGCGCCTGCACGGCACCGCCGCAGGCACCACCGATGCAGGCGCCGATGAAGGGCTTGCCGAGCGGCAGCGTTACGCCGTAGATCAAAGGCTCACCGACCCCCATGATGCCGACGGGCAGTGCCGAGGCAATCGTCTTCTTGAGGAAGTGGTTCTTCGTCTTGCAGTAGACGGCAAAGCTCGCGCCGACCTGTCCCGCGCCGGCCATGGCGAGCACGGGCAGGAGGATCGTGACGCCGTAGCGCGAGAGGAGCTCCGCGTGGATCGGCGTGAGCGTCTGATGGATGCCGAGCATGACCATCGGCAGGAAGGTGCCGCCGAGGATGAAGCCCGTGACGGCGCCGCCAGAGCCGATGGCGCTCGTGGCCGCCGTGCCGATGCAGTCGGACAGGAAGCCGCCTAGAGGCTGCAGCACGCAGATGGCAACGGTGCCTGAGATTAGGAAGGTGAAGAGCGGCGTGAGGAAGAGGCTGAACATCTCGGGGATGATGCGGCGCAGTTGCTTTTCGAGCGCGGCGGCGAGCGCAGCGACGAGCAGCACGGAGATGACGCCGCCGCGCCCCGGCACGAGCGGACCGTCCGTGAGTTCGACCGAGGCGAGTGCGGGATGGGCGAGCAGCGCGCCGAGGATGCCGCCGAGTATCGGCGTGCCGCCAAACTCCTTGGCGGCGTTGTAGCCGACGAAGAGGTTCATGCCCCAGAAGACGGTGCTGCCGCCGATGGCGAGCAGCTGGTAGACGGCCGTCTGGGTAAATGCAGGTTCAACTTTGCTGACGACATTCAAGGTGCCGCTGATGAGGCCGCAGGCGATGAAGGCCGGTATGAGCGGGATGAAGATGCTCGCGATGCGCTTGAAGAGCAGCTTGACGGGCGTCGCGTTCTTGGCGCGAATCTTCGCGTGCAGCGCCTTGCCGTCGCCAATCTCCGGTCTGTCTGATGACTCCGAGAGAGAAGTCGCGGTGGACGGTCCGACTGACTGTGCACCGTCCGACAGTCCGACTTTGCCGGCAGTCGGACGGCCAGCAGAGGATGGTGATGCTGGGGAAGCGCTAGCGCGTGCCGCTTCGAGTTCCTTCAGGAAGGCCTCAGTCACGCGGTCGACGCGCCCCGGGCCGAAGATGATCTGCAGCTCTTCGCCCGCGTCGTAGACGCCGAGCACGCCCTCGACCTTCTTGAGCGCTTCAATTTGCTCGGGGCTCTTCGCGTGCAGCACGAGGCGCAGCCTCGTCATGCAGTGCGTGGCCGATAGGATGTTGTCGGTAGGGCCCACAAGAGAGAAGACTTGTTTGGCGATATGATTGTAGTTCATGCATTCATCCCTCCTGCGGCCAGGCGGATGGCGGCTGCTAGATGGCCGCTCGTGCGCTCGAGCAATGCCTTGCCCTCGCTAGCGGAGACGCCTGCGACGACCATGAGGATGGCGAGTTTGGCGTGGCCGTCGGCCCCCTTGAGGGCCTTCTCCGCCTCTGTGCGCTCGCAGCCACTGCCTTCCATGACGATGCGGATGGCGCGCTCCTCGAGTTTCTTGTTGCTGGCCTTGACGTCGACCATGAGGTTGCCGTAGACCTTGCCGAGCTTGATCATCGTGCCGGTCGAGAGCATGTTGAGCACGAGCTTCTGGGCCGTGCCCGCCTTCATGCGCGTCGAGCCTGTGACGACTTCAGGCCCCGTGACAGGCGTCAGGGCGATGTCGGCGAGCGCGGCGATCTCTGCGTGCTCACTGCACGCGAGCGCAATCGTCAGCGCGCCGAGCTCTCTTGCGTACTTCAGCCCTCCGATGACGTAGGGCGTGCGGCCCGACGCCGCGATGCCGACGAGAACGTCTTTCGCGGAGAAGCCGTGCTCTTTGAGGTCGTGGACGGCGAGGCCCGGGTTGTCCTCGGCACCTTCCTGCGCGCGGAAGATCGCGGGAATGCCGCCCGCGATGAGCCCCTGCACGAGCTCGGGGTCCGTGCCGTACGTCGGCGGGCATTCGGAGGCGTCAAGGATGCCGAGACGGCCCGAGGTGCCCGCGCCGAGGTAGAAGAGACGGCCGCCATTTTCGAGGCGCTGGCTCGTCGCATCAATGGCCCGGGCAATCTCCGGCAGGATCTTCTCAATGGCCGAGGCGATCTTGCTGTCCTCCTGCTGCATGATCGTGACCATCTCGAGCGTCGTGCAGCTGTCGATATGAGCGGAGGCCGGGTTGCGGCGCTCCGTCGTGAGTCTTGATAAATCCAAAGAAAAACTCCTTCTCTCCATCTTTATTGTAGAACATAATACCTATAGTATAACACAAGAGACGAAAAAAGCCCTCCCCGAGAAGGGGAAGGCTCTCTTGCTTGACGGCTCAGCCGACGAGGGACTGACCGAAGTAGACGATGCATCCCATGATGATGACGAACGGGATGTAGATCTTGACGGCGAAGTACAGGAGCTTGCCCTCGCAGCCGACCGTGCCGATGGCGGCGACGGCAATCGCGATGTTCTGCGGGGAGATCATCTTGCCGGCGCAGGCGCCCAGCGGATTCGAGGCGGCAATCCAGGCCTGGACGCTCTCGCTCGCGCCGATGGCCATGGCCGAGTCCGTCTGCAGCTTGCCGAAGAGGACGCAGGACGAGGTAGCGGAGCCCGTGATGAACGTGCCGATGGAGCCGATGAAGGCGGCGATGAACGGGTACATCGTGCCCGTCGCGGCGACGGCCGTCTCCGCAATCTCGTGCGTCATGCCCGCATAGCCCATGACCTTAGCCGTGGCGATGACCGTGATGATCGTGATGATGGTGAAGCGCAGGTTCCAAGCCGTGCGGCGCAGGCAGCCCACCATGCTGCCGAAGCCGGCACCCTGGATGGTACCACCGATGAAGGCCGCGAGCAGGATGAGAACACCGGGCGTTGCGAGCCAGGTGAAGGTGTACGGTTCACCGCCGGGGCCGTCGTAGATCAGCACGCTGGTCTTGATGAGGTTCAATGGATCATGGATGGCCGGGATGAGCTTCGACGTCATGAGAAGGAAGATGAAGATGAGGATGAATGGCATCCAGGCGCGGACGGCCGTGCCTGCCGTGATGGGCGCTTCGTCGTCATGCGGTGGCAGGGCGTGTTCCGGGTCATTGACGGGGAAGAGCTTGGCACAGGCGATGATGGCGGCCATCGCGACGATGGAACCGCCGACGACGGCGAGCTCCGGGCCCATGAACATGGCGATGGCAAGCTCTGTGGCAGAAAAGCCGACGCCGGCCGCCAGGCACATGAGCACCATGCCCTTGAGGCCTTTGAGGCTGTGACTTGCGACGATGACCATGAGAAACGGGCAGAGGACGGTGAGCGGTATGAGCTGTAGAGCCGTGTAGGTCGCGAGTTGTATCGGGTCGATGCCCGTGACATTGCCGAGCGTGACGATCGGGATGCCGATGGAGCCGTAGGCAGTCGGGACTGAGTTCGCGATCAGGCAGACCATGGCCGCGAGCACCGGGTTGACGCCGATGCCGGCGAGCATGCCGGCTGGTATCGCGACGGCCGTGCCGAAGCCGGCCATGCCCTCGAGGAAGCCGCCAAAGCCCCAGCCAATCAGCAGGATCAGCACGCGGCGGTCATTGCTGACGGAGGTCAGCATCTTCTTGATCGTGTCCATCGCCTTCGTCTGGAGGGTCAGGTTGTAGGTGAAGATAGCGGCGATGATGACGAGCAGGATAGGCCAGCAGGCGAGTGCGACACCTTCGAGCGTCGCCTGGACTGCGTGGGGAATCGTCATGTCATTGACGAAGATGCCGGCCGTCAGGGCGATGACGAGTGCGATTGGGCAAGCCTTGTAGGCCGCTATCTTGAGCACACTCAGCGCGATGATGAGCCATAGGATTGGGGAGAGCGCGATGAGAAACATTTTGTCCTTCCTTTCTATGCTTATCGTTTAAAATGATGGGTTCCATCTGAAAAAAAGATGAATGGATACCTCATTATATAGACAGCTTTCGCAGAAAGTCAATGGTGAAAATAAAGGTTTTATCTTTCTAAGAATAAAAATCTTCAGACAGGAAAACGGGCGGAAAAAACCTCTCCGAAGAGAGGATTTTCCTGCCCGTTTACTCAGTAGATTTTCTGGATTTCGTAGCCGTTCGCGTTGAGGGCCTGGATGATCTTCTGGATGTGCTGCTCGTTGTGCGTCTCGACGGTGACGGTCAATACGACCTTCTTGAAGCTGTCGGTGACCTTCGTCTGGTCGTGGTCGAGCTTGATGACGTTGGCATTCTCTTCGGCGAGGATGCGCGAGACGTTGAGCAGCTGGCCCGGCTTGTCCGGCAGCTGGACGGCAAAGCAGAAGACGCGGCCGCGCGCGATCAGAGCCTTGTCGATGAGCGCCGAGATGGTCGAGATGTCGATGTTGCCGCCCGAGATGATCGAGACGACCTTCTTGTCGTGGAACGGCAGCTTCGCGAGTGCGGCGAGCGAGAGGACGCCGGCGCCCTCTGCGACGAGCTTGTGCTTCTCGATGAGTGAGAGCAGGGCGTTCATGATGTCGATCTCCGAGACGGTGATGATGTCGTCAAGGTACTTCTTGCAGAACTCAAATGTCAGCGTGCCGGCTGTCTTGACGGCGCAGCCGTCGGCGACCGTGTCAGTCGAGTCGAGCGTCACGACTTTGTCAGCCGCGAGCGCCGCCTTCATGCAGGCCGCATTCTCCGGCTCGACGCCGATGACCTTGACGTTCGGGTTGACGAGCTTCGTCGCGAGCGCGACGCCCGAGGCGAAGCCGCCGCCGCCAATCGGGCAGAGGATGGCGTCGACATCCTTGAGCGCATCGATGATCTCGAGCGCCGTTGTGCCCTGGCCGAGGAGCACCTGCAGGTCGTTGAACGGGTGGATGTAGACATAACCGTGCTTCTTCTGGAGCTCGAGGCTGTGCGCATAGGCGTCGTCAAAGCCGTCGCCGTGCAGCACGACTTCCGCGCCGAGCGCGCGCGTGCCCTCTACCTTGAGGATCGGCGTCGTCGCCGGCATGCAGATGACGGCCTTGACGCCGAGCTTCCGCGCTGCGTACGCTACGCCCTGCGCGTGGTTGCCGGCCGAGGCCGTGATGACGCCGCGCACGCGCTCCTCCGGTGTGAGCTGGCTGATCTTGTTGTAGGCACCGCGGAGCTTGAAGGCACCCGTATGCTGAAGGTTCTCCGGCTTGAGATAGACATCGTTGTGGCAGAGCTCGGAGAAATAGTCACTGTGGATGAGCCTCGTCTTCCGAGCTACTCCCTCGAGCTGCTTGGCTGCGCGGTAGACGTCGGCAATCGTCGTGCTCTCCACGATCTCGGCATTCGAACGTTTCGACGATTTCTTCTCTTCAGGCATAGTTGCGTCCTCCTTTTTATGCGATACTTCTCGTATTTTATCCAGTTTATCACCTCGGACGTGCAAAAGTCAATTACAACTTTACAGATGGGCCGAGCAGAGATTTCTTGAAAAAGTACGAGAAGTTTTTGGAGAATTTAGAGGAATTTGCCCATGTGTTCGCGAATTATACACCATGAAAGAGAAATGCTACGGGAGGGATTCATTGTATGGAAAGGTTGGCTCGTATCCTGGTTCCGGTTGACGGATCTGGTGCTTCCGACCAAGCCGTGCGTTTTGCCGCCATTCTTGCAGATGCGACAGGTGCTTCTGTCGACATCCTGCATGTATCGTATTTTGATAGCAGTACGGATGCGGATGAAGTATCGTGGCTGCCGGAATGCGTGGCAGGTCCCATCGGGCCCGAAGCCGAGAAGATCCTCGAAGGGGCGAAGCGGCTTATCCCGGAGGCAGTCCTCTATGAAGCGCATCACCGCACCGGCAGTCCGGCGCAGACGATCCTCGACTTTGCCGAAGAGCGGCGAAGTGACCTGATCGTCGTCGGCAGCCGCCGACTCGATGCAATTCATGCAGCGCTGCTCGGGAGCGTCAGCACGCAGGTCCTCTATGAGGCGAAGTGCCCAGTAACCGTGGTCAAAGAGAATCCTCATCCATAATGGATATCATGCTAAGGGGGTAATACTATGATGAAGAATATCCTGGTACCGGTCGATGGTTCGGAAGGTTCGGACCGTGCTGTAACGGAAGCGATTTCCATTGCAGAGGCTTGTGAAGCGAAGCTCAACTTCCTCTACGTCGCGAACATCAACCAGCTCGCAATCAATGCCTGCCTGTCAGACGCCATCCTCGAGGCCGTGACGAAGGCCGGCAACGTCGTGCTCGACCGCGCGATGGAGATGGTGCCGTCGGGCATCGAGAAGGAAGCGTTCTCGGAGACGGGCTCGCCAGCCGTCGTCATCCTCGACTTCGCGACGAGCAATGACATGGACCTCATCGTCATGGGCAGTCGCGGCCTCGGCGTCGTCAAGGGCGTGCTGCTCGGCAGTGTCAGCCAGTACATCGTAGAGCAGTCGAAGTGCCCGGTGCTGGTCGTGAAATGAGATAAGAATCGTTTCTGTTTGTGGAAGCGAGTCGTCGGCCATAGACGCTCATCGCTCCGCGCAGCAGGCTGAAGCTCCACGCTGAACGTCTATGGCTGGCTTTCAGTCCGGTTGCTCTTGGCTGTGTGGGATGGCGCGTCAGTGTGCTCATTGCCGAGAAAGAAGGGAACGGCTGGCCATAAATGGAGCTTTGAGCGTCTGCGTGAAGAACCTGTTTTTTGCCGACTAGAGTCCTTGCAAAAGAACGTCGTCCAAGCAGCGCGCGTTTAGTTCTTTTGTAAGGTTGCATTTTAGGGCAAAAAACAGGTTTAGCAGATGCTCACGCGCAATGTTGGCCAGTTGTTCCCGTCTTTCGTGCTCCTTTGTGGCACATCTGTCAATAGCAGAAAATGCCAGGTATCAGAGAGAAATCTCCGATGCCTGGCATTTTGTGTTGTGGTTGTATGGCTGACAGTAGCGAGATGAGAGTTCTTGCGGAGATGCTGGGCGTGAAGTCCTCTTGGGGTATCCATAAGTGGAGCTTCAGCCTGCTGCGCGGAACGTTGGATACCCCAAGAGGACGCCTCGTCTCCGAGAACGGGAAATGGTAATTCAGTCTTCGTAGAGCAATACAATCTCTCCCCGCTTGCGCGTGGCGTTCATGTCGATGACGCGCTGGTTGGAGGAGCCGCGGAAATGGAGCGTGAGGTTGCGCAGTTCCTCGACGTACGCACCGTCGACGAGTACGTCGACTTCCGCGAGCAGATCATCTGTCGCCTTGTCGTGGCGCGCCTGGAGTTCTTCGAGCGTGTAGCCCGAGTAGCTCCAGATGTCGAGGCCTGCCGCGTGGATCTCTCTGGCGAGTTCGGCGAGCGGTGCGCACTGCAGGAAGGGCTCGCCGCCGCTGAACGTCACGCCCGTCAGCAGCGGGTTCAGGCGTATCTTCTGCAGGAGCTCCGCGAGCGTCTCCTCGTGGCCTCCTTCGAGCGGTTGGGTCTCCGGATTCTGGCAGTTCAGGCAGCGGCGCTTGCAACCCTGCACGAAGATCGTGAAGCGGAAGCCGTCGCCGTCGACAATCGAGTCTTCGACGAGGCCAGCGACGCGCAGCGTATCATCTAGTGACATGGTCAATCGTCCTTTCCTTATCGTGGTCATCCCAATAGAAAAGCCGCTGCCGGGGGGAGTGGCAGCGGCTCTTCCTTGCATCAATCAATGCAGGCCGTGCTTGACGCGATCGTGCTCTTCGGCGCGCTTGGCGTCATTCCAGCGGTCGATGGTGCCGACGAGGTAGCCCGTGATGCGGCGGATGCGCTCGAATTTCTGCGGCTGGAGCTCGTAGCGGATGTCGACCTGACCGTCCTTCGTGGCGGAGAGCTTCAGGCTGTTGACCTTTTCCTTCGTCTGAGCCTGAACATAATCGATATAATTGACGATCTCCTGCTCGGAGATATCGTTGAGTCCATTTACCGTGACATCAATGCCGTTTACTACCATCTGGGGTCACCAATCCTTCTCTGTATTGAATCCATCTTGCAATCTGTATGTTTAACCATCCCGAGAATCGTGTTTCGTCTCGAGGACTTGCGTCAATTATACAATATGTATTGCTGACACGTCAAGACACCCACTACATATAGTTTTCTGACAGTTCTACTTATCCACAAGGGGAAGTGATTTTTTATGCTATTAGTAAATATATATTCATCTTGACAAAATCCTGGGAAGGCATGCAGTCGCCTGATTCAAGGCGGGTATCGTGAAGATAGAAAAAGCGAATGAATAAAGATTCTCCATAATAAACTTATCCACAGAAAGCGATGGATAAATCCCAGGCTTTCTGTGGATAAACGGGAACAATATGTTGGGGCTGACTTATCCACAGCCCCTTTATCTTGTGGCGGGTTCCTCCGGCTGCAGGACCGTGCGCGTCGGATACGGAATCTCGATGCCTTCCTCGCGGTAGCGGCGTGTCAGGGCCTTGATGAATTCATGCTTGAGCAGGAACTGATGCTCGAAGTAGCTTGAGTGCAGCACGACATTGAAGTCGATGCTCGACTCGCCGAAGGTGTGGAAGCGGACGGCCGGCTCCATCTTGACATCCTTGTCGATCTGCGCCATGACTTCCTTGGCGACATCGAGCGTCACGCGCTCGACTTTGTCGAGGTCACTGTCGTAGGCGACGCCGACGGGAATGCTGATGACGATGTCCTTGCGCGGCATGCTGTAGTTCGTGATGTTCGACGAGGCAATCTTCTGGTTTGGTATGACAATCATGTTGCCGCCGCCGGCCGGCACGATTGTCGTAAAGCGCCAGGTGATGTCCGTGACGCGTCCTTCCTCACCCGTGCTGAGCTTGATGTAGTCGTCGAGGCGCAGCTGCTTCGAGAGGATCAGGTGCAGGCCCGAGAAGATATTCGCGAGCGTCTCCTGCAGCGCGAGGGCGACGGCCATACCACCGACACCCATGGCGGTGAGGATCGGGGCAATCGAGATGCCGTAGTACTGGAGCACGACGAGCACGCCCATCGCGTAGATGACGACGTTGAGGATCGTGTTGAGCAGAGTCGTTTTCGGCAGCTTCTGCTGGGAGTTCTCGATGTGCAGCGAGATGAAGCCGTTGATCGTGCGGGCTGCGACGCGCGTGATCGAGAGGATGATGACGGTGAAGAGGATGTAGGAAAAGAGGCGCGTCAGCGGCTCGATGATGTTGATCGTGTTGACGATCCAGTAAAGGCCGACGACGAGGCAGAGCGAGACGGGAACGCCGCGCAGCGCGTTGATGAAGATGTAGAACCACGAGTTCTCGTCGATGTTCAGGTGATTCTCGATACGGCGGTTGATGAGCTTGTTGAGCATGATGCCGACCGTCAGCGATGCTGCGAGGATGCAGATCGGGATGAAGAGCATCTCCATCAGGTGTGTCCAGTCAATCCAGGACAGCCAATCATAAGACAAGAAAATAACCTCCTTTAGAATAAAGGCACATCGGATTTGACAAATGGCCTTGCAGTACAAAGTATTTCTATTATACTATAGCTGTGGGAAAAGAAAAGTATAAAATCACGAGATGCAGTGATGCGTCACTTGTATAAAAAGGAGTGTTTTTCATGGCAGAAATCCTGCACAAAGGCAAGCGCCTGCAGATCCGCAAGGCGACAATGGATGACCTCGACTTCATCCTGAAGCTCGAATACGACCCGGAGAACCTCAAGTTCATCGTGCCGTTCGACCGCGATGTCCACACGAAGATCATTGAAGAGGGCAAGGCGTCGATGGACGTCATCGTCGAGGAGATCGAGACGAAGGAGCCGGTCGGTTACCTGCTCATCAACGGGCTGACGACGCCTGCCAAGGAGCTCGAGTGGACGCATGTCATCATCGCAAAGAAGGGCATGGGCTACGGCCACGAGGCGATGAAGCTCCTCAAGGCATGGGGCTTCGATGACCTCAAGTTCCACCGCGCGTGGCTCGACTGCAAGGACTACAATGCGCGCGCGCTGCACCTCTACGAGTCGGAGGGCTTGCAGCGCGAGGGCCTGATCCGCGAGACGATCCTGACGAACGGCGTCTACGAGAACCTCGTGATCCTCGGTATCCTCGACCGTGAATACCAGGAGCGTAAGGCAAAGGGCCTCGAGCTCTGATATCGAGAAGCGAAAAAAGACAGCGGGCCGGAGCTCATCTGAGCGTCCCGGCCCGCTGTCTTTTTTCACGATGACGTGCGATGGCGTGTAGCCGTATCCTCGAAGCAGAAGCGCTCTGGATGATGGCGCGAGACGGTGTACTCCAATACCACGACATCCTGCGTGCCTCTGGCCGTTCGGAGGAGGAGACGATGAAGATCATCGGGGCGCGCTCGCGCGACAACGGACGCACGCCGATGCAGTGGACGGCAGGCGAGTCGGCCGGCTTCACCACAGGCACGCCGTGGCTTGGCGTCAATCACAACCACGCTGCCATCAATGTCGAGGCAGAGCGCGAGGACGATGACTCCATCCTCGCGTTCTACCGCAGGCTCATCGCGCTGCGCAAGGAGCACCGCATCATTGCGGAGGGGTCCATTCGCTTCCTCGAGCGGGAGAACGACGATGTCATTGCCTATGAGCGCGCACTCGGCAGTGAGCGCCTGCTCGTCCTTTGCAATTTCCGCGCATCGGACATCGCGATGCCGGAGCTGCACGCAGCTGGCGAGAAGCTCATCGGCAATTATCCGGGCATGGCCGCTCGTCTGCGACCCTATGAAGTCGTTGCCCTGCGCTGGGTCGAATGAACCCGATGATTATCCTGCAATAAAAAATCAGCTCCAGGTCATGGAGCTGATTTTTTATTGCCGCAACATAGGCAGATCAGTCGTCTTCGCGGCACATATGCTTCTTTTTCTTGTCCCGGTACATCTTCTCATCCGCTTCGTGGATGATGGCGTCGAGGTCGCTGAAGGGGGCGAGGCAGAGGACGTAGCCGATGGCGGCGCTGCAGTGGTGTATGCGCATGCTCTGCTCGATGCGGCCGATGATGATGATGGCCTCTTCATCGCTGCGACAGGGCATGAGCGCGAGGAATTCGTCGCCGCCGAGCCGGAAGACATGGTCTTTTTGAGCGATGTCTGCAAGGACGTAGGCAATCGTCTGGATCAGGAGGTCGCCGCGCGCGTGGCCGAAGGTGTCGTTCATCTTCTTGAGGCCGTTGACATCGATGAAGAAGATGGCGTACATGCTTCCCGGATGCAGGCGATTGGCGATGAAGTCCGTCAGGGCGCGGCGATTGCCGACGCCCGTGAGCTGGTCGATCGTGCTGATCGCGTGCAGCTTCTTGATGTTGTCGCGGTTGCGCATCATGATGGAGGTGACGCGCAGGATGGTGTGCAGCGGCTTGGCGATGGTCGTGAAGCGGTCTTTGGCCGGATTGATGATGGCGATGTAGCCGAGCGAGCGGTGCTCAATCATGAGCTGGCCGATGGCGTAGCGCTGCCACTCCCCCTGGTGGAGGGCCTGAATCTCGGGGTGGCGCTTCTCAAACGCTGCGGCATTGTCGATGAGCAGGACGGAACTGTTGTGGAATGCGTTGTAGAACGCTTTGTTCTCGAGAATGGTGACGTGCTGCAGGCGCTCGCGCAGCGGTGAGCCGTCATCTGGATGCCATTCGTACGTGCAGCTCAGGTGGAAGCCGTCGGATTCCTCTTCCATCAGGATGACATGCGTGGCCTCGAGCATGCGACCGAGTTTTTCCATCATGCGCAGGATGCCGGTGTTCGGATCTTCTTCCTGTATGGCGAGGCTCGTGATGTCGTTGATGGAGATGGTATCCTTCTTTGTCAGTCTGCCATTCGTGTGGATGTCAATCATGTGGTCGACATCAAGGCTGTCGGAGAAGATACAGCTGCGATTCTCCCAGGAGATCAGCGTGTTCCAGATGAGGTAGTCCTTGCTGGTGCGCATGGAGTGGAATTGGCGGAAATGGAAGCGGTCACGGCGCAGCTTGTCCTTCGGGCAGGTGCTGCACGGCGCGGATAAGCCCGCAATCAGCCGGTAGCATTTCTGTCCGGCGTACTGGCAGTCGGGCGGCTGTTGGCTGTGCAGGAGCTGGGCGGGGTTGGCGTAGAGGAGGTCGTACGTCTCCGGGTCTGCGATGTAGATGAGACGGTTGGTGTGGTCGAATTTCTCGAGGTCAAAGGGAATCTGATCGTGGATCATGCCCGTGACGCCGAACGACGGCATGTAGTCGAGACAGCGCGAGGAGAGGATCTGGAGGAATTCATCGGAACTGCGGGCCTCGGAGCCGGACTCGAGGGCGTAGCGCACCGAGAAGTGACAGGTGAAGCCCTCAATCTCTGTGATGGTGGTGAGCTCCGCCTGGATCTGCTCGATGAAGGTGCGCATGGTGCCGACGGTTTGCCCCTTGAGGAACAGCACGAAGACACCGCTGCCCGTATGAGCGATGACCGTGGTTGCTGGCATGGTCTTTTTGATGATGGCGCAGATGCACTTCATCGCTGCGTGCCGAATGGAATCGCCGTAGAGCTTGGCAAATGAGGCAAACTCCGGCACGACAAACATGGCGCCGACATAGCCGACCTTGTTTTGGCGCAGATTGTCGGCGAATTCGACACTCGCGAGAATCATGCCGCGATAGTTGTAGAAGTCGGTCTCCTCATCGATGAGGTAGAGCTTGCGCTGCAGCTGGTGGTAGCTGCGCTCTTCCTCGACATCGCGGAATTCGCCGAGGAGTCCGACAATCTCGGTTCCCTGATAGATGGGATATTTCGAGAACGAGATGGCGTGCTGGCGGCCGCGTGCGATGCAGCGGCCGTGGCCGTTGTGGATGGGCTCGCCCTTCTGCAGGACGGTCATTTCGCCCTGGTCCATGTAGGTGTCGGAGAGGTGCCAGCCGAGGTCGCGGTCGGACTTGCCGATGAGTTCATTGATGTTCTGGATGTCGTAGTAGCGCAGGAAAGCCGGGCTTGCGCCGCAAAAGTGGCCATCTTTGTCCTTCCAGAAGAGCTTGCGGCTCGAGAACTGCGTCAACGTCCGCCAGAGGGCGGCATCCGTGATCTGGCGCTCCGGGTCCTCCGGTAATGTCGTGAAGCCGTAGGAGGCCATGACCGTGTTGATGAGCCTGTCGCGGTCTGTCAGTTCCTCGAAGACAAAGTCGCGCAGGCAGAGCAGCTGGCAGGGATGATCGTTATACTGGAATGACGTGAGGCTGAAATTGGTCCAATGGAAGCTGCCATTTGGCACCTTGACGCGGAAGAGGTCAAACTTTGTCGAGGCAAGAGGTATCTGATTCCCTTGTGCAAGGCCGTGGATGTACTGCAGGAAGCGCCGCTGGTCATCCTGGTGGATGTGCAGTCTGGCAAACCGCATGAACGCGGTCATGATGCCCTGCAGATGGCTGCCCGCCCTCTTTGATGAGACACTCGCTGTGATGATCTCGATGCGGTTCTGCTGGTTGTCGATGAGATAGATGTCGTGGTAGAACTGCATGAGGTGGCGCACGATGTGGTCGTACTCTTCGCCCGTGGATGATTCCTGTCCCTGCTGCAGGAATTGCAGCTCCGCACGGTGGATGTAGAAGCCGTTCGTGCCGGCGATGTTGTGCAGTTTGAGGTAGAAGTAGCGGCCGTTGCTGATGAAAAGCTCCGTCTCCATCTGATGGCTGCGGATCGTCGCATCGGCCAGAGCGCGCAGTCTCACATGGATGATCTGCGGCAATTCGAGCAGGATCTTGTTTGCATCCTGGAGACTGTCAAAATGGCTGAGGCGCAGCATCTTCTGGTAGCTTGCGTTGGCGGTGAGGATATGCAGATGGTTCCCGTCGTCTGAGAATAAGGCGGTAGGCGTGTCGGTCACAAGGTTTGTCAGGCCTGCCCGGTGGAAGATTTGCTGCTCGAGCCGCGTTTCGAAGCGGTACGGCTTCGAAAGCGCACCCTCTTCCAGAGGGCGCGCCATCGTGCGGCAGATCGGCCCCTGCATCTTCTCGCAGCCGATGCGGCGCAGGAAGTCAGCCTGCTCTTCAGTCCGGACGCCTTCGGCGGCCGTGTGGATACCGAGTGCCTTGGCCATGAGCAGGATGGATGTCAGCAGCTGTCGTGTCGCCTCTGTAAAATTATCGAAGAAGATGCCATCGAGACTGATCTCATCGATGGCGCTGCGCTGCAGCGCGGCAAGCGAGGAATGGCCCTCGCCGAAGTTGTCGAGCGTGACGCTGTAGCCTTCTTGACGCAGATGTGATATGGCCTGCGCGATGATGGCCTCATCCTCGACAAAGGCCGTCTCTGTGATCTCGATCTGCAGATAAGCGTGCGGCACCTGGTACTTCTCGGTCAGGTGATTGAGGACCCCGGCAGGGTCTGATACGAGAAAGTCGCGCCGTGACAGATTGAGTATGACCGGCACAATCGGCAGGTCCTGTCGTCGGCGGGTGTGAAGATTCTGTACAGTCGCCTTGGCGACAAAGTAATCGAGCAGGTGAATCCTGTTCTGTGCTTCGAGCACGCGCACAAAATCCTGCGGGGGAATGTCCCCGTGCTGTGCATCATGCCAGCGTGCCAGCGCTTCAACGGCGCAGATCTTGCCCGTTAAGGCACGTAAGACAGGCTCGTAGCAGACGGTGATGCAGCCGCTGCGCAGAGCCTCTTTGAAATGACTCGCAATGTAGTCGAGTATGGTGTTGTCCAATGTTGTGTACCCCTTCCCCGATATAGGTATCACGTTCTAGCTATTATTTTATACCATTATATCATTTTTCGGGGGGTGAGAACAATTTGCTCTATCTTTTTAGGACGAGATTTTTTCGGCAGGGCCATCTTTTAAGACAGATGTCCTTTCTATTTCGTTTGGTATTGATTACAATAGAAACAAGAACAAGCGATAGCTTGACAGAAGAAATCTGATGATTGTAAACAGAGTGAACAGAACGTCAGAGTTTATGCATTGACCTGATGATTAGGAGGATTTATCATGAAAGCAGAAGAGATCCTGGCACATGTAGACCACACGCTCCTGAAGCAGACGGCGACCTGGGCCGATATCCAGCGCATCTGCGATGAGGCGGTGAAGTACCACACGGCGACGGTCATGGTGCCGTCGGCTTATGTGCCGCGCATCGTGGCCAAGTACGGCGATGCGCTGAAGGTCGCGACGGTCGTCGGCTTCCCAAACGGCAACTGCAATACGGCAGCCAAGATTGCAGAGACGGCACAGGCGCTCGCGGACGGCGCGCAGGAGATCGACATGGTCATCAACATCGGCATGCTCAAGGCGGGCGAGACGGACTATGTGACGGACGAGATCCGCGCACTCAAGAAGCTCTGCGGTGCGCGCGTTTTAAAGGTCATCGTCGAGACTTGCTTCCTGACGGAAGATGAGATGGTCGCGGCCTGCCACTGCGTGACGGAAGGCGGCGCGGACTTCATCAAGACGTCGACGGGCTTCGGCTCGGCAGGAGCAAAGCTCTCGGATATCGAATGCTTCAAGAAGCACATCGGCCCGAAGGTGCAGATGAAGGCTGCGGGCGGCATCCACACGCGCGAGGAGATGGAAGCGTTCCTCGAAGCGGGCTGCACGCGCCTCGGTGCCAGTGCGGCAGTCAGCGTCCTCAAGGACGAGCTCTGATCGGATCGATTGCAGGGTCATCTAGCTTATCGGATTGACATAGAAAGGAATGACAGACATGCAGGCATTCAAGCGCGCATTCATCATTGTTCTCGACAGCTTCGGCATCGGCGCGGAGCCAGACGCAAAGGAATTCGGCGACGGCGACTGCAATACGCTGCGCTCCATCTCCTCATCGAAGGAGTATGATACGCCGAACATGAAAAAAATCGGCCTCTTCAATATCGACGGTGTCGGCTGCGGCACGCCGGAGGCCCAGCCGATCGGCGCCTTTGCCCGCCTGCGCGAGCTCTCGCGCGGCAAGGATACGACGACGGGCCACTGGGAGATTGCGGGTATCGTCTCGGAGCGCCCGATGCCGACGTATCCGGACGGCTTCCCGCCGGAAGTCATCGCTGAGCTTGAGAAGGCATTCGGCCGCAAGATCATCTGCAACAAGCCGTATTCGGGCACGCAGGTCATCCACGATTACGGCCGCGAGCAGAAGGAGACGGGAGCGCTCATTGTCTACACATCGGCTGACAGCGTGCTGCAGATTGCGGCGCACGAGGATGACGTGCCGGTCGAGCAGCTCTACGACTACTGCCGCATGGCGCGCAAGATCATGCAGGGTGAGCACGGCGTCGGCCGCATCATCGCGCGCCCGTACGTCGGCGAATATCCGAATTACACGCGCACGCCGCGCCGCCATGACTTCTCGCTCGACCCGACGGGGGACACGATGATGGATGCGCTCGCGCGCAAGGGACTCGCGACGATCGGCGTCGGCAAGATCTCCGATATCTTCGCGGGCCGCAGCATCAGCCGCACGCTCGGCATCAACAAGAACAACGAGGACGGCATGGAGAAGACACTGACGCTCATGGATGAGGATTTCACGGGGCTCGCGTTTGTCAACCTCGTTGACTTCGACATGCAGTACGGTCATCGCCGCAATATCGACGGCTACGCGAAGGCAGCGACCGTCTTTGACCGCCAGCTCGGCGAATTCATGGCGAAGATGAAGGACGACGACATCCTCATGATCACGGCGGATCACGGCTGCGATCCGGGCGCTCCGGGCACGGATCACACGCGCGAGTACGTGCCGCTCCTGATGTACGGCAAGCACGTCAAGGCGGGACTCAATCTCGGCACGTATCCGACGTTTGCGATGATCGGTGCGACAATCTCGGACATGTTCGGTGCAGACCTCTACACGAAGGGCGAGAGCCTGCTGCCGCGCATCATCGGATGATACACACCTCCCTTCGGGGAGGTGTAGAGGGGAATAAATCAAAATATATCGAATAAGGGGAATATTATTATGCGCATGTACGATCTGATCACGAAGAAGAAGCACGGAGAAGTCCTGACGGACGCTGAAATCACCTATATGATCGACGGGTATGTCAAGGGGGATATCCCCGACTACCAGATGTCGGCAATGCTCATGGCCATCTGGTTCCAGGGCATGACGGATCACGAGATCACGGAGCTCACGAAGGTCATGGCCAAGTCTGGCGACATGATTGACCTCTCGGCCATCGCGGGCAAGAAGGTCGACAAGCACTCGACGGGCGGTGTCGGCGACAAGACGACGCTGATCTGCGCGCCGATTGTCGCGGCCTGCGGTGGTAAGGTCGCCAAGATGAGCGGCCGCGGCCTCGGCCACACGGGCGGCACAGTCGACAAGCTCGAGTCGATTCCGGGCTACCAGACGGCGCTCTCGCGCGAGAAGTTCTTCGACACGGTCAACAAGTGCGGCGTCAGCGTCATCGGACAGTCGGGCAACCTCGCGCCGGCCGACAAGAAGCTCTACGCGCTGCGCGATGTCACGGCGACGGTCGACTGCATCCCGCTGATTGCCTCGTCGATCATGAGCAAGAAGCTCGCCGCCGGCTCCGACTGCATCCTGCTCGATGTCAAGACGGGCAGTGGTGCCTTCATGAAGACGCTCGATGACTCCATCAAGCTCGCGCAGACGATGGTCGCCATCGGCGAGCTCGCCGGCCGCCGCACGGTCGCCCTGATCACCGACATGGACACGCCGCTCGGCTACGGCATCGGCAACAGCATCGAGGTCATGGAGTCGATGGACGTCCTCAAGGGCAAGGGCCCAGCTGACCTGCGCGAGGTATCGCTGCAGCTCGCCGCCAACATGCTCTATCTCGTCGGCAAGGGCACGCCGGAGGAATGCCGCGCGATGGCTGAGCAGTCGATTGCTGACGGCAGTGCCTTCGAGACGTTCTGCACGATGGTCCGCGCCCAGGGCGGCGACGACAGCGTCCTGCGCGACTACACGAAGTTCCAGCAGGCACCGTACCGCGCCGAGATCAAGGCTGAGCGTTCGGGCTTCATCACGAAGATGAACGCCGAGGAGATCGGCGAGACGTCCGTCGTGCTCGGCGCTGGCCGCGAGACGAAGGAGAGCGATATCGACTTCTCGGCAGGCCTCATCCTGCACAAGAAGTACGGCGACGAAGTCAAGGAAGGCGACACGCTCGTCACACTCTACACCTCGAAGGAGTCGGCTCTCGCTGACGCCGAGAAGATGTACCGCGATGCCATCGCCATCGGCGACGTCCAGCCCGCAAAAGAGCCGCTCGTCTATGCGCGCGTCGAGAAAGACAAAGTCGAGAAGTATTGATACGGAAAGAGGGAAGAGAAATGACGGATCAGGAACTCATCGAAGTGGCGAAAGCCTATCGCGAGCGCGCCTATGCGGCCTACTCGCACTTCAAGGTCGGTGCAGCCGTGCTGACGAAAGACGGCAAGGTCTTCGGCGGCTGCAACATCGAGAACGCCAGCTATCCCGTCACGAACTGCGCGGAGCGTACGGCCATCTTCAAGGCCGTCTCCGAGGGATACCGGGAGTTCGCGGCCATCGCGATCGTCGCCGACACGCCGGGCCCGTGCTCACCGTGCGGCATGTGCCGCCAGGCCATCAGCGAATTCAAGATCCCGCGCATCATCATGGCAAACCTCAAGGGAGCCGTGCAGGTGGCGACACTCGCGGAAATCCTCCCGTTTGCCTTTACGGATAATGACCTCTGATATATAATGGAAAAGTCGGTCACGTGTCTCTTTTTGGTCGGTGGCCGCGACGATCTCATTTCAGCAAAAGAATAGGAGAGACTTTATGTATTTCGTCATCAATCTCATCGGCGTGCTGGTCTTCCTAGCCGTCGGCGTGCTTCTCTCAAAGAAGCGCAAGGACATCCACTGGCGCGGCGTCGGCTCGCTGCTCGCGCTCAACGTCTTCATCGCCTGGTTCCTGACCTCCTTCCCGATTGGCCGCGACATCGTCCAGGGCGCAGCCGCAGGCTTCACCTGGCTCGTCAGCGTCGCCTACGAGGGCATTGCCTTTGCCTTCCCGGACTGGGTTCACGTGCCGCAGATGAACTTCTTCACCTCGGCCCTGTTGCCGATCCTCCTCGTCGTGCCGCTCTTCGATATCCTGACGTACATCGGCCTGCTGCCATTTGTCATCAAGTGGATCGGCAAGGCACTGGCCTTCCTCACGCACGAACCGAAGTTTGAGTCCTTCTTCGCCATCGAGATGATGTTCCTCGGCAACACGGAGGCCCTGGCTGTCTCGAGCCTCCAGCTCAAGCGCATGAAGGCAGACCGCTGCCTGACGCTCGCCATGATGTCCATGAGCTGCGTCACGGCCGCCCTGATCGGCGTCTACACGAAGATGATGCCGGCCGAGTTCATCCTGACGGCAGTGCCCTTGAACGTCATCAATGCGCTGATCGTCACGAACTTGCTGCATCCGGTCAAGATCACAGAGGAAGAGGATACCGTCGCCCGTCTCGATGACGGCGGCAAGGAGCGCGAGCCGTTCTTCTCGTTCCTCGGCAACTCCATTCTCGGCGCCGGCAAGCTGGTGCTGATCATCTGCGCGAATGTCATCGCGTTTGTCGCACTCGCGAAGCTCATCGATATGCTGCTCGTGCTGATCCATCCGGCCATCACGCTCGAGAACATCCTCGGCTGCATCATGTTCCCGTTTGCCTGGCTGCTCGGCCTCGATTCGACGGAAGCCTTCGCGATGGCCCAGTACATGGGCACGAAGCTCGTCACGAATGAGTTTGTCGTCATGCTCAGCGTACAGGATCTCCTGAGCACCTACAGCCGCCACATGCAGGGCGTGCTGACCGTATTCATCACGTCGTTTGCCAACTTCTCGACGCTTGGCATGATCATCGGCTGCTTCAAGGGCCTCGTTGACGACAACAAGAACGACCTGATCTCCCGCAACGTCGGCTACATGCTGCTCTCGGGTATCCTCGTCTCCTTGCTGTCCGCCGGCCTCGCTGGCCTCTTCATCTGGTAATACAAAGAATCTCCGCAGATTGTTCTGCGGAGATTTTTCTGTGAAAAAATAAAAAAGGGTGTTGACAGGATAAGTTTGAGATGGTAAGATATATATCGTTGCAGGCGGCAATCACGCGGCAGGGCAACAAAACTGAATAGCTTCTTATAGTAGAGCATTGTGGAGAGTTGTCCGAGTGGTTGAAGGAGCACGCCTGGAAAGCGTGTATACGGGGAAACCTGTATCGAGAGTTCGAATCTCTCACTCTCCGCCATTTTTATATCCTTTTTCAGGTCGGGCCGCAGTGCCTGGGTCTTGCGCAATGGAGCCTCGTGAACCACGTCAGGTCCGGAAGGAAGCAGCGTTAAGCGAATCGTTCCATGTGCCGCGAGGTCGCCTGGGAACTGCGGTTCGACGTGGAAAAGGATGGAGAGCAGCCAGAAACGGCTGCTTTTTTACTATATTAAGATCAAGTTCGATGAAGGGAGGCGCCGATGGAGGAGGCCGCCGGGGATGGCTGACCAACGCTCCGCGGTGACGCGCTGCTAAACAGATTTTTTGCCTTTCAATGCATCCTTCCGAAAGAGCTGAACGCACTTCGTTTGAACGACGCTCTTTCGAAAGGATTTTCGTGGGCAAAAAAATCCGTTCTTTACGCAGCGCGTCAAAGCTCCTCTTATGGTCATCCATCCCCGGCGGCCCGAGCAGTGCTGCTGTATGCTCATCGGTGCTCGGCCTTGAGCCATGGAAGGGTATCCATAAGTGGAGCTTCAGCCTGCTGCGCGGAACGTTGGATACCCTTCCATGGCGGCTCGTTTGAAGAGAAGAAGATTCGGTAAACATCGCGCGAAGCGTTGGTCAGCCGTCCCCAGCCGTCTCCAGCTGGGCCTCAGACCTGCGATGTCTGCGAAATAGATTGTGGGAACTATTAAGAGAGGAGAGGGATTGCGATGGCGTATATTGCGCTGTATCGGAAGTGGAGGCCGCAGACGTTCAAGGACCTCGTGGGGCAGGAACATATCAGCCGGACGCTGGCAAATGCCATCACGAGCGGCCACATCGGCCATGCGTATCTCTTTGCCGGCCCGCGCGGCACGGGCAAGACGAGTACGGCGAAGATCCTTGCGAAGGCGCTCAACTGCGAGCACGGGCCGACACCGGATCCCTGCGGGAAGTGCGAGCAGTGCCGCAAGATCACAGAGGGCTCTTCGATGGACGTCTTCGAGATCGATGCGGCATCCAACCGCGGCATCGACGAGATCCGCGATCTGCGAGAGACGGTCAAGTTCGCGCCGGTCGACGGCCGCTATAAGGTCTACATCATCGATGAGGTCCACATGCTGACGACGGAGGCGTTCAATGCGCTCCTCAAGACGCTCGAGGAGCCGCCCGCGCACGTCGTCTTTATCCTCGCGACAACAGAAGCTCATAAAGTGCCGCCGACAATCCAGTCGCGCTGCCAGCGCTACGACTTCAAGCGCATCACTGTCGGGGAGATCGAGAGCCGCCTGCGCTACATTGCCAAGGAGATGAAGATGGAGGCTGAGGATGAGGCACTCTCTATGATTGCCATCCAGGCTGACGGCGGCATGCGCGATGCGCTCTCCATCCTCGACCAGTGCGCAGCGCTTGCAGACGGCACCATTACAGCGGAGCGCGTGCGCCAGATCCTTGGCCTCGTCGGCCACGACTGGATCTACAAGATGACGAAGGCGCTCGCCGCACGCAATGTGCAGGATGTTTTGCAGATTCTCGCGGAGCTCCTGCGTGACGGCAAGGACCTCAAGCAGGTCCTCTCTGAGCTCTCGCTGCACCTGCGCAGCCTCATGATCTTCCAGGCAACCGGCACCGTCGAGGCGATGGATCTCTATGCAGAACCGCAGGATGTCCTGCAGGAACAGAGCAAACTCTTTGACGCTGCTGTCCTGCCGCGCATGATTGCGCGCCTGCACGAGGCGATGACGGAGATGAAGTGGTCGCCACAGCCGCGCATCACTGTCGAGGTCGCGCTGATGGAACTCTGTCGGCCTGAGCTCGCCTCGCAGGGAGAGAGAGAGGAGCAGCCAGCAGGCCAGGTGCAGCAGGCCGTCGCGCGCAATCCTGCCGACGAGGCGCGCATCGCCAAGCTCGAGGCCGCGCTCGCCGAGGTCACAGCCCTGCTCAAGCAGGCGACAGCAGGCGCGGGGCGCGTCCAGCCTGCCTCAGCGGCTCCTGCTGCGAGCATGCCATCTACGGTGCCGCCTGCCATGTCGGCCGCCGCTCCGGCAGCGGCAGCCGTGGCCGAGGAACCCGCCTCTGTTGACGAAGCAGGGCTCCAGGTCTGGAACAAGCTCTTCCAGGCGCTTCGCGACCAGCACAAGGCGCCAATACTCGCCTGCATCCAGAATGCCCGCTTCATGGGGCTGACGGCCAGCCAGTTCCACATGCGCATGCAGAGCGGCCTCATGGCCTCGCTCGTCATGCGCAATTACCGCAAGACCATCGAGCGCATCCTGCAGGAACTCACGGGTCGCGAACTGCGCCTCGTCTGCTCGGGTGAAGATGCGCCGATGAGGACGCCGCCGCGCCCGCGCCCTGCCGCCGTGCCGAAGCCAGAGCCAAAGCGCGAGATGGCAGCGAAGAAGCCTGAGCCTGCCGCCATCCTCGAGGAAGTCGCGCCCGACGAACGCGCTTCACTCAAGAAAGCCTTTGACGTATTCGGTGCCAATGTTGTCGGCGTGGACGGCATGGCGATGGTTGACGTGCCGCAGGAAGACGCACCAATACCAGACGATGGTGCCGACATCTACGGGGACGGTGCCATCCCCCTGCCAGAAGACAGCGACGTACCACTGCCGACGGAGGAAGACGAATGAACCTCATCAAGGAATTGCAAGAGAAAAAAGGATTTTCCGATTCAGAGCGGACGATTGCCGATTACCTGTTGAAGCACTCCCGCCTGCTGCCGAGCATGACGACGCGCCAGCTGGCCCAGAAGACGTACACGAGCTCTGCTGCCATCGTGCGCTTCTGCCAGAAGCTCGGCTTTGGCGGCTACACGGAGTTCCGCGTCGAGTTCCTCGCGCAGATGATCCAGTACATCGAGAGTCCGTGTGGCATGGAGCTTTCCATGACGGACCGCGATTCCGTCCACTCCATCCTCGAGAAGGTCACGCGCCTCGAGATCGACGCCATGCAGGAGACGTATCGCATGCTGGACCCCGCCGACTTCGTCCGGGCCTTCGCCATCCTGTCGAAGACCGCGCACATCGATTTCTACGCGATGGACAACAACCTCGACATCGCGAACATGGCGGCTTCCGGCTTCATCATGGCCAACAAGTGCTCGACGGTGCACCCTGCCATGACGATGCAGTACTTGCAGGCGACGGGTGCGCCCAAGGACCACGTCGGCTTCCTGATCAGCCGCACGGGCGAGAACCGCATGCTCATCGACATCGCGCGCCTGCTGAAGATGCGCGGTAACCCCATCCTGCTGATCACGGGCAAGAAGGACTCGACGCTCGGCTCGCTCGCCGATGTCGCCTTCCCCGTGGCCTCCGTCAAGACGATGGAGGAGCTCGGCCCGCGCGTCTTCCTCATGGGCGCCAAGTACGTCATGGATGTCCTGTTCGCCGTGCTCATGACGCGTGTCGACTTCCACAATGCGCAGGAGAAGGAGTCGTGGCTCAGCCAGCACTTCCATTATTGAGTATCGGTGAATATGAAACAGCGTTTCACGACGCTGTTTTTTTTATGCTCTTTTCTGGAACCTCGTTTCCTATTGATTCCGATTTATTGAACGCGATTGTGGCAGATGGTATAGTGAAGACACAGTGAGGAACGGGGAATGGAACCCCGGTTCCTGAAGAAAGATAGAGAAAGATAGAGAGGATATCAAAGGAAAGAGGAGAGAACATGAGTAAACAAGAGATTTTCGATAAGTTTATCGAAATCATGGGGGAGTTCGCTCAGATCCGCGCTGTAGCAGCTCTTCGTGATGGCTTCATCATGACGACGCCATTCACCATCTGTGGTTCGGTATTCCTGCTGCTGGCCAACCTGCCAGTCCCGGGATACGCCGACTTCATGGCGTCGATTTTCGGGACAGACTGGACGGCGCCGCTGAACGCCGTCGCAGGTGGCACGTTCAGTGTGCTGGCACTCATCGTCGTATTGTCCATCACCTACAAGTTCGTCGAGAATGAAGGCTGCGATGCCATGATGGCCGCCATCCTCGCACTGTCGACCTTCCTTATCCTGATGCCGCCGACAATCCTGACGAAGGGCGGCGAGACAGTCAGCGACATCATCCCGAAGGCATGGGCGGGCAGCAACGGCGTCATCACCGCCATCTTCGTTTCTTTCTTCGTCTCCTACATCTTCTGCTACTGCGAGAAGAACCACATCGGCATCAAGATGCCGGATGCCGTCCCGCAGGGCGTCGCGAAAGCATTCACGGCACTCGTACCGGGCATGATCTTCTTCACGAGCGTATCCGTCCTCTATGGCCTCTGCCATTACATCGGCGCGACGACGCTGCCGGAACTCATCTTTAAGGTCATCCAGACGCCGCTGCAGGGCTTGTCCGATTCGCTCGCAGGCGGCACGATCATCGTCGGCCTCCAGAGTATCCTGTTCTGGGCCGGTATCCACGGCCCGAACGTCGTCGGCGGCGTCGTGAGCCCGCTGCTCATCGCCAACTCGCTCGATAACCAGCACCTCCTTGACATGGGCATGTCCCTCGTCAACAATCCGCAGGCTAAGATCTTCACGACGCAGATCAATGATGTATTCGTCAAGAGCGGCGGCTGCGGCCTGACGCTCGGCCTCCTGATCTCCGGCATCTTCACGGCCAAGTCCGACCAGCTCAAGTCCCTGATGAAGATGGCCTTTGTACCGGGCCTCTTCAACATCAATGAGCCGATCATCTTCGGCCTGCCAATCGTATTCAATCCGTACCTGCTCGTACCGTTCATCATCGTCCCGCTCATCGCGATGTTCATCACATACGGTGCCATCGCCTCGGGCTTCATGGCTCCGCTCAGCGCAGTCCAGGTCCCGTGGACGACACCGCCGATCATCGCAGGCTTCCTGCTCGACGGCTGGCAGGGCGCTGTCATCCAGATCATCAACCTCGTCATCGCGACGGTTATCTACTTCCCGTTCCTCAAAGCACAGGACCGTGCTTTCCTCAAAGAGGAGATGGCCGATGCCGCTGCAGAGAAAGAGAATCAGGGAAGGGCAGAATCTGCCATCAATCCGTGAGCCATCGCTGCGTTGCGGCTGGGGAATGCGCTGCAGCGCAGCGCTGAGAACAAGAGAAATCATGAAGAGAGAATAGAGAATTTGAAGGAAAGAGGATGTTCTGCAATGAATCAGAAAAAGACAACAGCACTTCTGCTTGGACTTACCATGAGCCTGACGGGCACGGCCTTCGCCGCCCCGACTGACCAGGCCCAGGACATCGACAGCCGCATCGCTGCGCTCGAGCAGCAGCAGAGTAATCTGGAGAAAGAGATCAAGGAGCTCCGCCACCAGAACAGCCAGCTCAAGAATCAGACGCGCAGCCAGAAGAAGCAGCTGAGCGGCCTGAGCAAGAGCGTCAAGAGCGAGCTCGACCGCGTCCATATTTCCGGCTTCGGCCGCGTCAGCTGGGATAACGACAACATCAAGGGCTACACTGACCGCAACGACAACCGCCGCTTCTACCTCGACCTCAAGGGCAAGTTCAAGGTCAATGACGACTGGAACTTCAACTTCGAGAGCGAGACAAACCCGCGCTACGCGAATTATGTCATGGCCGATGGCACACTCAAATCCCACAATGGCCATGACGATGAAGATGGTGTCATCCAGCGCGTCTGGGCGGAAGGCAAGACGGGCGTCGTCAACTACGACATCGGCCGCAGATGGCGCGGTCTTGGCTTCCAGAATATCCTGCTCGGCAACGAGACGGATGGTGCCGTCATCAGCACGGCCATCCCGAAATCGAAACTAACGGCCAATGCCTTCTACCTCACGCCGACGGACAAAGGCTATGACTTCAGCGTCTACGGTGCTGGCGTCCAGGGCCAGGTCGGCCACGGCTTGCAGATCAGTGCGGCAATCGCCAAGCTGAACATCGGCAAGCATGAGTCGATGGGTCAGAACGTCTACGATACGACGAAGACCTTCAAGGTCGAGGGCACAGATGTTACCATCAAAGACCTCAGCGGTACGATTAAAGGCGGCGGAGATTTTAAATGGTGGGGCAAGGTCCCGGGAGATGAACAGTATGGCGCGTTCAACAGCGATTCTGGATTCTCTATCTATTACACACCCGGTTTGAGCGGAAAAGTCGATGCAAGTGGCACCTACACGGTCACGGAGACGCCGTCGGAATATCGGAATACGGCCGGCAGCCTCGGCTTTGTCCTCAGTGCGATGTGGAACCCCATGAAGAACATCTTCCTGATCGGTGACTATGCGCGCACGAATGGCCAGGATTATACGGTCGGCGAGTGGGGCGCAAATGGCTACACGGAGACGAAGTACGACAAGCACGATTGCACGGCACTTCGCCTCAACTACCGCTGGTCCAACATCAACGACCCGGGTTCCTTCCAGCTCTACGCGCGCTGGTACAATTACGCGCGCAACATCAACAACCTCGTCGGCATCTTCGGCGACAAGGAGTGGGGCGCTCTGCAGCCGGGCTCGAAGGGCTGGATCCTCGGCTTCAAGTACGTGCCGGCCAAGAACATCGAGTGGGAGACGTTCTATGAGATGGCAACAGCACAGAACACGCTGTACGGCCACAAGAACGAGACGTACCACCGCAACTTCGTCCGCACGATGGTCGACTATCACTTCTGATAAACGATATCCAAGCGATATGCTTTGCCGCTATCACTTTTACTGACATCATGATTGTATCTAGAAAGGGAGTTTTTACCATGAAAAAGATTGTACTGTTATGCGCTTCGGGAATGTCCACGAGCATGCTCGTCAAGAAGATGCAGGAAGCTGCCAAGGCCGATGGCTATGAGTGCTCCATCGATGCGTTCTCCGCTTCGGAGGCCGCTACGAAGGCTGCTGACGCCGATGTCGTCCTGCTCGGACCCCAGATCCGCTTCCAGAAGAATAAGATCGCTGCGCAGATCCCGAATGTTCCGGTCGATGCGATTGACATGCGCATGTACGGCCGCATGGATGGCAAAGGTGCTCTCGCCCTTGCCCGCAAGCTCATGAACGACTGATTGCAGTTCAGACGAAGCAGTTATTTCATTTATTTCAGAGAAGGGGTATTGACATGGAAGGATTAGAGCTCACGGCATTCCAGATCATCTCGTCCGTCGGCACGGCGCGCAGCTGCTACATCGAGGCCATCCAGGCCGCGAAGAAGAGCGACTACGAAGAGGCCGAGAAGCTGATCAAGGAAGGCGACGAGGCTTTCATTGAAGGGCATGACGCTCATGCAGGCCTGCTGCAGAAGGAGGCCTCTGGCGAGGGCAACACGGTCAATCTGCTGATCCTGCACGCAGAAGATCAGCTCATGAGTGCAGAGGCGTTCAAGACGATTGCCCTCGAGTTCATCGATGCCTACAAGCGCATCGAGGCACTCGAGAAAAAAGCCTGAGTCAGGCAGGGAGGTTTTATCATGCCATTTCCAAAGGGATTTTTATGGGGCGGCGCCGTCGCTGCCCATCAGCTCGAAGGCGGCTGGAAAGAGGGCGGCAAGGGCATAAGCGTTGCCGACGTCATGACGGTCGGCGGCCCGGGGAAGCCGCGTGAGATCACGGACGGCGTCCTGCCGGGCAAGGTCTATCCGAATCACGATGCCATCGACTTCTACCATCGCTACAAAGAGGACATTGCGCTGCTTGCTGAGATGGGCTTCAAGTGCTTCCGCACGAGTATTGCCTGGACGCGCATCTTCCCGAACGGCGACGAGACGGAGCCGAATGAAGAGGGCCTGAAGTTCTACGACGATCTCTTCGACACGATGCATGCCTACGGCATGGAGCCGGTCATCACGCTCTCGCACTTCGAGATGCCGTACCACCTCGTCACGGAGTACGGCGGCTGGCGCAACCGCAAGCTCGTCGACTTCTTCGTGCGCTTCGCCGTCACGGTCTTCAAGCGCTACAAGGACAAGGTCAAGTACTGGATGACGTTCAACGAGATCAACAACCAGCGCGACGTCGACACGCCGTTCACGGCCTTCACGAATTCCGGCGTGCTCTATCAGCCGGGTGAGGACCGCCACGAGGTGCTCTATCAGGTCGCCCACCATGAGTTCCTCGCTTCGGCAAAAGCCGTCATCGAGGGCCACAAGATCAACCCGGACTTCCAGATTGGCTGCATGATGGCGATGTCGCCTGTCTATCCTGAGACGTGCAAGCCGATGGATCAGATTGCAGCGCTCAAGGAAATGGATAAGACCTTCTATTTCGCGGACGTCCAGTGCCGCGGCCATTATCCTTCCTACATTCTCAAGGAGTGGGAGAACAAGGGCTACCACATCAAGATGGAGCCCGATGATCTCGCTGTCCTCGAACAGGGCTGCGTCGACTACTTCGCTCTGTCGTACTACATGAGCTTCGTCCGCGCCTACGACGAGCAGACGGATTCCTTCAAGGAAGTCCCGAACCCGTTCGTCAAGGCATCGGACTGGGGCTGGCAGATCGACCCGGTCGGCCTGCGCTACATGCTCGACGTACTCGCTGAGCGCTACGAGCTGCCGATGATGATCGTCGAGAACGGCATCGGCCTGCACGAGCAGCCGGATGAGACGGGCCTCGTCCAGGACGATGAGCGCATCAATTACTTCGCCGCGCACATCGCCGAGATGAAGAAGGCCATCGAGCTTGATGGTGTGACGCTCATGGGCTACTGCCCGTGGGGACCGATTGACCTCGTTTCGGCCAGCACAGGCGAGATGGAGAAGCGCTACGGCTTCATCTACGTCGACAAGAACAACAAGGGCGAGGGCACGCTTTCGCGCAAGCCCAAGAAGTCCTTCTACTGGTACAAGAAGGTCATCGCCTCGAATGGCGAGGACCTCGCGCACTGACCTGCACGGCAGGCAATGCGTGAATGAGAAAGATTCAGGAGGAATAGATATGGATATCCGCAAGAAAGCAATCGCTGCCGCCGTGCTCCTGGCTTGCGCAGCACCGCTCTCCGTCTCGATGGATTTTGCAGCGCCGGCGACGGCCTATGCGACGCCGGCAACGGAGACGCAGGCAAGTGACGCCTTTGCCGTTGACTTCAAGAAGGGTCAGCCCGCTATCTTCGAGCCGTCTGACGGCTGGACGAACGGTGATCCGTTCAATGTATTCTGGCACAAGGACAACGTCACGTTCGAAGACGGCACGATGCAGCTGACGATTGACTACGATTCCTCGCAGGACAAGGTCCCGTATTCGGGCGGCGAGTTCCGCAGCAAGAAGACGTACGGCTACGGCCGCTACGAGGTCAGCATGAAGGCCATCAAGAATGACGGCTGCGTCTCCTCGTTCTTCACTTACACAGGCCCGTATGACGGCGATCCGTGGGATGAGATCGACTTCGAGGTCCTCGGCAAGGATACCTCCAAGGTCCAGCTCAACTACTTCCGCAATGGCGTCGGCGGCCACGAGAAGATGATCGACCTCGGCTTCGATGCGTCGGATGACTTCCACACGTACGCCTTTGAATGGCATAAGGACAAGATCATCTGGTTCGTCGACGGCAAGGAAGTCTTCCGCCGCGAGGGTGCAAACCTGCCGTGCACGAAGGGCAAGATCATGATGAATGCATGGTGCGGCAAGGGTGTTGACACATGGCTGAAGCCGTTCAATGACGAGAACCTCCCGCTGACGGCTGAGTATCAGTGGGTCAAGTACACTCCGTTTGCGGAATGAGGTGACAGCGATGATGGTGAGCAGGAAACTCCGCTGGCTCGTGCTCAGCGGGATCCTTCTCGGCACTTGCGGCCTCCCAGGATTCAGCGAGGCCGCCGATGTCGGCATGCACGTCGATCAGGTCGGCTACCTGAATGGCTACAGCAAGACGGCCATGGTCACCGATACGGGCGACACGGATTTCTCGCTCGTCGATGCGAAGACGGGCCAGACGGTCTACGAGGGCAAGCTCTCCGCTGCCAAGAAGGACGCGATGTCAGAAGAGACGCTGCGCAAGGCGGACTTCAGTTCCTTCAACAAGGAGGGTACCTACAAGCTGCGCGTCGGCTCGCGCGAGTCGTACGACTTCGAGATCGGCGACAATGTCTACGCCGTGCCGGCCGTCGAGACGTGGCGCTCGTACACGCTCTCGCGCAGCAATACGCCGATCGACGACCCTGTGACGGGCCTCAAGGTCAAAGAGGGCCATGCGCAGGACCGCCAGGCACAGGTCTACTTCACGGACAAGCTCAACAAGAAGGGTGACCGCCTCGATGTCAGCGGCGGCTGGTATGATGCCGGCGACTACGGCAAGTACGTGACGACGGCTGCCATCAGCAGCGCAGAGCTCCTGCTGGCCTATGAAGCAAACCCCTCGCACTTCACGCGCGGCCAGCTCTTCTTCCCGAAGGGCACGCAGGAAGAGACAAAGCTCCCCGATGCGCTCCAGGAAGTCCAGTTCGAGCTCGACTGGATGCGCAAGATGCAGCGCAAGGACGGCAGCATGTTCCACAAGGTTGCAGGCCTGGCGTGGCCGGGCTTTGACAAGTCGCCGGATACTGACACGCAGGAGCGCTACATCTTCGGCAGCTGCACGTCGAGCGCTGCGATGAGCGGCGCCAGCTTTGCCATCGCCTCGCGCATCTACGCGCCGTTTGACAAGGCGTATGGCGAGACAATGCGCAAGAGCGCAGAGCGCATCTGGGGCTACCTCGCCAAGACGAAGAACCCCATCTACCGCGTCGACGAAGGCCAGGAGAGTGGCTCGGGCCCGTACAACAAGAGCACGGACATCGAGGAGCGCATCTGGCTCGCCGCAGAGCTCTTCCGCACGACGGGCGACAAGAAGTACGAGAAGTACCTCCAGTCCGTCGCGGACCGCTTCACGCAGAAGCCGAGCTTCTTCACCTGGGACAACACGCTGGCACTCGGCCAGTTCGCTTACCTCAAGGCGCAGAATGCCAACCCTGCCCTGCAGGCAAAGGTCAAGGCAGCCTTTCTCGGCTACGCCGATGACATCACCAGGAAGATCGAGTCCGACGGCTTTGGCTGTGCGCTCGCAAAGGACGAGTACACCTGGGCCAGCACGAAGAACGCGCTGACGCAGGGCGACATCCTGCTCATGGCCAACCAGATCCAGCCGAACGCGGCTTACGTAGAGGGCGCTCTCTCCCAGCTCCACTACCTCTTCGGCCGCAATTCGCTCGACAAGAGCTTCGCGACTGGCATGGGCGACAATTCGCCGGAGCATCCGCACAACCGCATCCACGAAAGCACGGGCGCCTATGTCCCGGGCCTCATCGTCGGCGGTCCGAATGCGGTCGCGGGCGGCGATCCTGACCAGACGGCCTACCTCAAGAGCGGCCATATCCCTGTGGCCAAGTCGTACCTCGATGTCCTGACGTCGTGGTCGACGAATGAGTACGCCATCGACTACACGGGCACCGCAGCCTATGCGCTCTCGTACTTCGCCAAACCGAAGGCGATGAACATCGATATGCTGAAGCTAAAGCGCAGCTACCCTCCTATCACGAAGAAATGAGTATCCCCCCGCGATGCTCTTTCTTGTATAAATTCCCTTTTTAAATGTGATGTCTCAAAAGACAGGACGAGCTATCCCGATTTCCCCTCGGGATAGCTTTTTCCTGTCTTTTGGGGCAGGGGAGTCCGTTTTGAGTTGACGGACGCACGTTAATTTGATAGTCTAATCTAGAGAATAATCAAGATGCATGCAGATCGCATGAGAACGAGAGGTGTAATCTATGTTTGGTGGAATGGGCAACATGGGCAACATGGCCGACATGATGAAGAAAGTCCAGAAGATGCAGAACGAGATGAAGAAGATGCAGGACGAGCTCAAGCGCAAGACCGTCGACGTCACGGCTGGCGGCGGCGCTGTCAAGATCGTCATGAACGGTGAGAAGCAGGTTCAGTCCCTGACGATCGACCCGGCTGCTGTCGACCCAGAAGATGTCGAGATGCTGCAGGATCTCATCTCGGCTGCCTTCAATGAGGCGACGAAGAAAGTCGACGAGATGATGGCGTCGGAGATGGGCAAGCTGACGAGCGGCCTCGGTCTGCCGCCGGGACTGCTCTGATGCAGTACATTGCACCCTTGGCAAATTTAATCGAGCACTTTCGCGCACTGCCGGGCATTGGCCAGAAGACGGCAGTGCGTCTTGCTTATCACGTGCTCGACATGGACCCTGCGCAGGCGAGGTCGCTGGCCGCGGCCATCGTCGATGCCAAGGAGAAGATCGGCTACTGCAATACCTGCTTCAACCTCAGTGACCAGAATCCCTGTGCCATCTGCGGCTCGGATGAGCGCGACCACTCCGTCATCTGCGTCGTCGAGCAGCCGCAGGACGTCGCGGCGATGGAGCGCATGCGCGACTACCAGGGCGTCTATCACGTCCTGCACGGGGCGTTGTCACCCTTAGAGGGTGTCGGACCGTCCGACATCCGCATCAAGGAACTCCTGGGCCGCCTGCAGGACGATACGGTCAAAGAGGTCATCATGGCGACAAATCCGAACGTCGAAGGGGAGGCGACGGCCATGTACATCGCCAAGCTCCTGAAGCCGCTCGGCATCAAGGTCACGCGCATCGCGCACGGCCTGCCAATCGGCGGCGACTTGGAGTACGCCGATGAGGTGACGCTCGCGAAGGCCATGGAGAATCGGAGGGAAATCTGATGTTTGAGTTCATAACGGCATTTGCCATCGGCCTGGTGGTGCTTTGCCTCGTCGGCAAAGTTGTCTCCCTGCCGCTTCATCTCGTCTGGAAGCTGATCACGAACAGCATTGTCGGCGCCATCCTGCTCTGGTTTGTCAAGCTCGTGGCCGTCAAGGTGCAGATCACCTTCCTGAGCGCGCTCGTCGCCGGCTTCTTCGGCGTGCCGGGCGTCATCGCTGTGCTGCTCTACACATATCTCTGATTGCTCGAGAGCGCGCAGCGAGCGGAGAAATGAGGGATTCAACAGCTTTTTGCATTTTTTTTCAAAAAAGCTGTTGACAACTCGTCCGCCATCCTGTAATATAGTACAAGTCGCTGAGCGATACGGCACCGGCAAGAGCCCAGAAGCCTTGACTGGCAAGGGATTGCAGGGGCCGAAAGAACTTGAAAAAAGAAAGAAAAAACTTCTTGACAAGCTCCGCTCGATGCGATAAGATATAAAAGTCGCTTGAAGCAAAGCGCTTCGAAAGACAGAGTTGTTCTTT